>NZ_JBSGUP010000044.1:0-26308 GCF_053607985.1 Streptomyces sp. NPDC055078 | reverse complement strand
GGCTTGAATGGTGACCCTCGTCCGCAGCGGCGAGGCCCCATACCGGCGCTTGCGAAGCGAGAACCCGAGCAAACCAGCCCCGCCGGCGCTTGAGGCGCGAGAACCCGAGCAATCCCAGCCCCGCCGGCGCTTGAGGCGCAAGTACCCGAGCAAACCCAGCCCCTCCGGCGATTGAGGAGCGGGTTCGGGGCAGCGCCCCGACAACGGCCCGCGCAAGGCAGGGTCCGCAGGCGCATGGGCAGCACGCCCGAGCCCCCCAAGCCCCCCGCAGGGGGCCCCGCGCGGAATGGGGATTCGCCTGGGAGACTGGAACCCATGGCCATCCATGAAAATCTCCTCGGGGGACCGCCCCCCACCCACCTCCCCGACGACCCCGAGCCGCGTGAACTGCTCGCCGCCGGGACGTCCCCGGCCGATGTGGCCGCGAAGTACCCGATGTCGAGCCTCGCCTGGGCGAGGCTCGCGGATGACGCCTTCGAGCGCGGCAGCGTCGTGGAGTCGTACGCGTATGCCCGCACGGGCTACCACCGCGGCCTCGACGCCCTGCGCCGCAGCGGCTGGAAGGGGCATGGCCCCGTGCCGTGGGAGCACGAGCCGAACCGCGGGTTCCTGAGGGCGCTGCACGCGCTCGCGCGGGCCGCGCAGGCGATCGGGGAGCAGGCGGAGTACGAGCGCTGCGCGACCTTCCTGCGGGACTCATCCGCGACCGCCGCGGACACCTTGGGCTGATCGAGTACGGATTCGACAGGTCCGCGTCCTCCCACGATCGAAGCCTAGAGGGGGGCGCGGACCTCTGTTTATGATGCCGTTGGGGACCGGGGCCCACACCACACAGGAAGGGGCGGACCGCTACCCGGACCGTCGAGGAGACAGCGATGTCACATGACGCGACCCCGAATCTCGATTTCGCGGGCACCACGCCGTATGAGGACTACGTCCAGGCGGACGTTCTGACCCATCTCCAGCACCCCCTCTCCGAAGACCCCGGCGAAATGGTCTTCCTGGTCACCACCCAGGTCATGGAGCTGTGGTTCACCGTCATCGTCCACGAGTGGGAGACCGCCGTCCGCGCGCTGGGCGAGGACGACATCCCCGGCGCGACAGACGCGCTGAAGCGGTCGGTGCGCGAGCTGGACGCCCTGAACGCCTCCTGGAAGCCGCTCGGGCAGCTCACGCCCGCGCAGTTCAACTCGTACCGCAGCGCCCTCGGCGAGGGCTCGGGTTTCCAGTCGGCGATGTACCGGCGGATGGAGTTCCTGCTCGGCGAGAAGGCCGCGTCGATGCTCGTACCGCACCGGGGCGCGCCCCGGGTGCACGCCGAGCTGGAGAAGGCGCTGCACCAGCCGGGCCTGTACGACGAGACCCTGCGGCTGCTCGCCCGGCGCGGATTCCCCGTACCGGAGGCCGTCCTCGACCGTGATCTCTCGCAGAAGTACGAGCCCAGTGAGGCCGTCGAGCGGATCTGGGCCGAGCTGTACGGGGACCCGGACCGGCACACCGAACTGGTACGCCTCGGCGAGGCGCTGACCGATGTCGGTGAGATGGTCTGGCGATGGCGCAACGACCATCTGGTGGCGACCCGCCGCGCGATGGGCTCGAAGACGGGTACCGGCGGTTCGGCGGGGGTGGCCTGGCTGGAGAAGCGGGCCGGCAAGAACGTGTTCCCCGAGCTGTGGACGGCGCGCAGTTATGTCTGATCACGCAGCAGCGCCTGAGCGCGCGGCCGGGTCCGAGACCCGCACACGGACCACAGAACCGGCTTCGGGACTCGCGGCGAAGGCCAAGACGCTCGACGCCGCCGATGAACTGGCCGCCGCGCGCGAGCTGTTCACCCTGGACGAGAGCGTCTATCTCGACGGGAACTCCCTCGGCGCCCTCCCCGCCCATGTCCCCGGCCGGGTCGCCGATGTCGTGGCCCGGCAGTGGGGTGAGCTGCGTATCCGCTCCTGGACCGAGGGCGACTGGTGGACCGCGCCGGAGCGGATCGGCGACCGGATCGCGCCTCTGGTGGGCGCGGCGCCGGGGCAGATCGTCGTCGGCGACTCCACCAGCGTCAATGTGTTCAAGGCGGTGGTGGCGGCGGCCCGGCTCCGCCCGGACCGTACGGAGATCGTGGTCGACGCGACCACCTTCCCCAGCGACGGATACATCGCCGAGTCCGCCGCGCGGCTGACCGGCCACCGGATCGTCCCCGTCGACCCCGGGGACCCTGGTGCCGTACCGGCGGCCCTGGGCCCGGCCACCGCCGTCGTCCTCCTCAACCATGTCGACTACCGCAGTGGCCGCCTCCACGATCTGCCCGCGCTGACGGCGGCTGTCCAGGACGCGGGCGCGGTCGCGGTCTGGGACCTCTGCCACAGCGCGGGCGCGCTGCCGGTGGGCCTGGACGCGCACCGGGTGGATCTCGCGATCGGCTGCACGTACAAGTATCTGAACGGCGGACCCGGTTCGCCCGCCTTCTTGTACGTCGCCGAGCGCCATCAGCCGGACTTCGACTCCCCGCTGCCCGGCTGGACCGGGCACCGCGACCCGTTCGCCATGACCAGGGACTTCGCTCCGGCGGACGGTGCCACCCGGGGGCGGGTAGGGACCCCGGACATTCTGTCCATGCTGGCACTGGAGGCGGCGCTCGACGTCTGGGACGGCGTCTCCATCGACTCCGTACGGGCGAAGAGCCTGGCGCTGACCGACTTCTTCCTGGAGTGCGTCGACGCGTACGCCCCCGGCGGTCTCGGGGCCCGGGTCACCTCGCTGACGCCCATCGCACATGCCTCGCGCGGCAGCCAGATCGCGCTGCGGTGCGCCGAGGCCCCCGCCGTGATGGAACGGCTCATCGCGCGGGGGATCGTGGGCGATCTGCGCAGGCCGGATGTGCTGCGGTTCGGCTTCACACCGCTGTACGTGGGCTTCGCCGACGCCGAGCGGGCCGCCGCCGCCCTGGCCGGGGTGCTGGCCGAGGTCCCCGCGACCTGACGCGGAAGACCGCGAGCTGACGCGGAAGAAGAACCTGGCCGGCGGGAGACTGATAGCGTCCCCGCTGGTCAGGTCATTTCCGCGGTCTCCCCCTCACGATCGCGGGCCAATCCGCGACTCCCTGGGAAGGTTGGAACCGTATGCCGGACCCCGTCGCCCGTGACACCGCCGAAACCGAGTCGGCTTTCTCGCATCCCGCCGTGGCTCCGGATGTGTCCCTCGCGTACGGCGAGCACCCCGATCAGATCATCGACTTCTACGCACCTCGGAGAGCCCATGCCACGGCGGATCAGGTCCCGCTCGTCGTCGTCCTGCACGGCGGGGCGTGGCGGGCGCCGTACGACCGGTGGCATCTGACCCCGTTCGCGGACTTCCTCGCCCGGCGCGGGCTCGCCGTCGCCAATGTCGAGTACCGGCGCGGCCGGGAGCTTCCGCAGCAGGGCGGGTCCGGGCCGGTCGCGGGCCGCTGGCCAGAGACCTTCGACGATGTCGCCGCCGCGCTGGACGCGCTGCCCCGCCTCGTCCGTACGGCCCTGCCCCGGGCCGACGTCCGGCGCACCGTCCTCACCGGTCACTCGGCGGGCGGGCAACTCGCCCTGTGGGCCGCCGCCCGGCATGTCCTGCCCACCGGCTCCCCCTGGCGGCTGCCCGCGCCGCCCCCGCTGCGGGGCGTGGTCGCCCTCGCCCCGATCGCGGATCTGACCCGGGCCGTCGAACTCGACGTGTGCGGTGGCGCGGTACTGCAACTCCTGGGCGGCGAGGACGATTTCAAGGACCGCGGCGCCCACGCCGACCCGGCCGCCCTGCTGCCCACCGGTATCGCCACCGCCATCGTCCAGGGCCGCGACGACATCACCGTCCCGCAGAGCGTCGCCGAGTCCTTCGTCGACGCCGCTGCGGCGGCCGGTGAGACCGTCGGCCTCACCCTCCTCGAAGCGGTCGGCCACTTCCCGCTCATCGACCCGGCGGCGGACGCGTGCGCGGTGGTGGCCGAGGAGATCGCCCAACTGGCGTGGTGAGCCGGGCCGGGGTGTGGTGCTCGCTGGCGCGCGGACCCGGTGGACCGTAGTGGGAAAGTGGCAGGTCAGACACATGAATGCCCCGTCCGGCGCTTCTTGGCCGAACGGGGCTGTTCGCTGTCTGTGCGTCTCTACGCGTCCGGTTTGAGTTCTTCGGGTGTGGCGGCGGGGTTGAGGTTCACTGCGTGGCGTGGGCAGGCGTAGAGGGTTACGGGGGGTCCGCTGGCGCGTTCGATGTGGCGGACGGGGAGGGGTGCGAGGGTCCAGCGGTGGCAGATGCAGCAGGTTGCGCCGGATTCTGCGGGTGGTTCGCTGGTGAGTGCGTCGCGGGTCATGCGGGTACCCCGACCCGTGCGACGTTCGCGCTGGCGAAGGGGAACGGAATGTCGTATCCCATGGTCGCCGCGACGGCCGATACGCAGCGCTGGCGCTGTCGGTCGGCGGCTTCTTTGGCGAGCAGCCATGGTCCGATGCGGTGTCCCCACAGGGTGGGGATGCTCCGGGCGAGGACGTGCGCGGGGATGGGGATCGCATGTCTGTTGGGCGGGTGTCTACGCTCTTGCCATGCCTGAGACCCCGAGCGACCCGTACCGCCCTCGCGCCCCGTACATGCGGGTGCGTGATGCGCTGATCGCGGCGATTGAGGCGGGGACATACGGGCCGGGCGACCGAATCCCCTCGGAATCCGAGCTGTGCGCCGCGCATGGTGTGGCTCCGATGACCGCTCGGCGAGCGGTGCGGGAACTACAAGCGCGCGGGTTGGTCTACACCGAGTGGGGCAAGGGCTCATTTGTGGTGGACCGGTCCACCGAGGGTGAGCATCAGGGCGACGCGTAGCGGCACCGTTCCCGACCCTGTGTCTGTATGAGCACATGTGCGAGGCTCATAGCCTGGTGACACCCTGTCATGCTTCGGAGTGGGGTCATCGTGGCCACGTACCTTGTCGGTTCCCGCGCAAGCAAGCTCGCCAAAGCACAGGTTCGCGAGTATCTGCGCCCCTTGCGTGCACGTTTCCCTGAGATCACCTTTACCCATCGTGTGATCTTGGAAGGGGGCGACAGAGACCGTAAGTCGGCCCTGTCCGCCGTATCCGCTGTCAGCGGAGGATCGGCGTTCAGCAGTGAGCAGGAAGCGGCACTGTCCCGGGGTGACGTTGACGCTGTGGTTCATTCGCTGAAAGACCTTCCTACGGCGAACCCTCGCGGACTGACTTTGCTGGCTCCGCCCGGACGCGAGGACGTGCGCGACGCTCTTTGCGGGTCCACGCTCGCGGGGCTCCGGAAGGGTGCCCGGGTCGGTACGGGGGCCCCTCGGCGGGTCGCCCAACTACTTGCGGTGCGCCCCGACCTGGACGTGGTGCCCATCCGGGGGAACGTCCCGCCCCGCCTTAAGAAGATCGAGACCATGGGGCTTGACGCCGTGGTCCTCGCGGTTGCGGGGCTCCGCCGGCTTGGGCTTGATGACGCGATTGGGGAAGTGCTGCCGCTCGACCTGTTCCCGCCGAGCCCCGGGCAAGGGGCACTCGGGATTCAGGTCCGGATGGATGAGGACTCGGCCCCGTTGCGCGCGATGCTGTCCACGGTCGGGGATGCGTCCGCTGACGCTGCGGTCCGTGCCGAGCGCGCCCTGCTCTCCGAGCTTCACGGCGGGTGTTCGGTGCCCGTGGGCGCGTACGCCGAGACTCTGCCGAGCGGGGAACTGTCCCTCGCGGGTCAGGTCACGTCGCTGGACGGACGCGTACGGGTCGCCGAGACGCTGACCGGTCCGGCTGCCGAGCCGGAAAAGCTCGGCGCCGCCCTGGCCGCACTGCTCATCGACCAGGGGGCGCATTCGATCCTTGACGGAGTACGCGCTGCCCTCGGGTCTAGTAGCGAAGGTAGGTCCGCTGCCATTCTGCGATCGACATGCCCATTGCTGCGTCTGCCAATGCCTGTGCCGACGAGGTCTTGAGCTTGGCGCGAGTGGACTCCACCCACTCCTGGGCTGCTGGGTAGCCCTGCTGAAGGTATTCCACACCCTGAATGGTGCACTCCAGCTTGTCTGCGTCATGAGCGACGAGGACTTCAAGGGAGTCGCTGGTCTCGTACTCGTGGATGAGTGCCTTGATGCCGCTGGCGACAGCCGGGTGGGCGTCGGCTACCTGGTCGGCGGTGACGATCTCGTTGTCGGCCGCGTCGATGTATCGGCGTCCGATCCATGGAATGTCGCCGACGCGGGTCTCTTGCGTGTCATGGAAGGTGCACAGTAGAGCGACCTTGGCCGGGTCGGCTCCCTCCATCATCGCGAGGACTGAACCGATAACGGCTGTGCGCCAGGAGTGTTCAGCGATCGTCTCCGGGTCTTTGACACCTGCGATCCACCAGCCGCTGCGTTTGCCGCGTTTGAGGGCACCCATTTCAATCAGGTAGCCCGCAGTTCCGTGGTCGTGGCTGGCGCTGCTGGTATCGGTCATCTCGGTCCCTCCGGACAGTCAGGTGTGCAGGTCAGACCGTAATGCACCGACTCCAGTTCACGCCTGGTCTGCTGCGAGATGGTGCCACCGTCCAACAGGGTTGTCACTCGACCGCGTAAATGCCCCGTCCGGCGCTTCTTGGCCGAACGGGGCTGTTCGCTGTCTGCCGGTGCGCTTATGCGTCCGGTTCAAGCTCTCGGGGGTCGGGGGCGGGGGTGAGGGTTTCGGCGTGTGTGGGGCAGGCGTAGAGGGTGACGGGGGGTCCGCTGGCGCGTTCGATGTGGCGTACGGGGAGGGGTGCGAGGGTCCGGCGGTGGCAGATGCAGCAGGTTGCGCCGGATTCTGCGGGTGGTTCGCTGGTGAGTGCGTCGCGTGTCATGCGGACACCGCCGTACGGACCTGGTGGACGCCCTCGGCGGCGTACGGGTAGTCATAGCCGCGCTCGGCCCACGCGGTGGCGAAGAACCGCTCCCGGCGCTCGGGGGTGAGCGCTTTCGTCTCTTCGGCCCGGAAGATCGCCCGGGCTTCTTCGGCGCTCGGTCCGGTCCACGGCAGGGACCAGGGGCTGACCGGCGCGGGTGCGGTGACCGGGGCGGGGTGTTCGGCGAGGTACCGGGCGCTGTGCCGTCCGGGGCGGGTACGCCGCGTCAACGGGAAGAGGTTCAGCACCCATACGAGGGCGCGGGCGATACGATCAAGCAACGTCGTTCAGCTCCTAGGAAAGCTGTTTCGGCGAGCCCCGAGGGACCGGCTAGGACCGGTTCCTCGGGGCGCTTTTTGTTTTGGATGACAGTAAACCGAACCTGCCCAACACATCTACCTCGCCTGACATGCCTGCCTGTCTAAGTCGCACGGCTGGGTTGGCTTGTCTACGCTTTCCGCATGTCTGAGACTCCGAGCGGCCCGTATGTCCCGCGCGCTCCGTATATGAAGGTCCGGGATGCGCTTGCGGCTGATATCGCGTCGGGCGTGTACGGACCGGGTGATCCGATTCCGTCGGAGTCCGAGCTGTGCGAGCGGTTCGGGGTTGCCCGGGAAACGGCGCGTCGGGCGGTGCGGGTGCTCCGGGACCGTGGGCTGATCTTCACGGAATGGGGCAAGGGTTCGTTCGTCGCTGAACCGAGTGAGGGCGACCGCCAGGCGGACGAGTAGCCCGTCTATCTGTGCTCGCACGGCACGTTCCGGGTGGTCTCATCTCTGAGAGTGGACCCGCCCGGAGGGCGAGTCTGTGGTTGTTCTGCGGGGGCTAGGCTCCGCTCATGGCTGAGCCCTTTGTGAGTCCCGATGCGGACCACCCCGCTTGCGGCATCTGCCCGTCGAAGCGGTTCCCGCGCTCGGGGTTCGTGGTCTATGACCGGCCGACCAGGGAGGCGCCGTTCAACCCTGCGGATGGGTACCGGTACACAGCGGATGGGACGCCCGCGTGTGTTCACCCGGACAAGGTGGGGCTTGAACCTGACAGGATCGCACCGCCCCCGGCTCCGATCGAGCCGGAAGCGGCAGACCCTGTACCGGTGCCTACGTGGCGACGCCTAGCGGGATGGCGACCTTTTTCCCGCGCTCAGTGACCCCGATTCCCGCGTAGACCTGATCAAGCACACGCCTGCGCCGTTCGGTCTCCGCTGCCCCGATCCAGAACCGTTCGTTGATCGGGCCGAACGCTTCCCGGTAGACCTGGTGCGTGTAGTCCCCGTGGTCCCACGTGCCGCCGCCGTCGCCGTCTTCCATGTCCGTCATGTGCACGAACTGGATTCCCTGTCGCTGCTGCATCCTGCACAGCAGCGTGAACTGGGCCATGAGGGCGTGAGACATCGTGTCCACTGGTACCGGTACGGGCAGCTCGGCAGCACGCTCATTCCCGTTGGTCAGCTCGAATACGGCCGACTTGAGCGCCATGGCCCGGATGGTCTCCTTGAACAGCTCCGGAGCGTCCCCGATGGCGTCATAGTCGACGACGATCGGGTACCCGTAGAAGTCATCCCAGTCGGACGAATACTTTGCGCACGTCGCCCACAACCGGCCGAACTCCGGATCGGTCTCGATGGCGTCGCGAATCTCGCGGGCCCGTACCGCCACCTCTTCAGGGGCGGGACGAGCAAGGGTGGTTGCGGTCACTGTCCACTCCTCTCTTGTTGGTCCGGGCCCGTTCGGTCCGGACCGTGCCCGTTCGGGACCGCCGCGGAACGGCAGCCGAACGGATGTCATGGGTATGAGCGGTCAGCTCGGGTCCGGTGCTCCGGGGCCCTGGTTTCTCATCTGTGCCCGTGCTTGTGCGTGCTGGCGTCGTTCGTCGTTGCTTGCTTCGCGCATGAGGGCGCGGCGTTCGGCGGCGGCCTGGTTGTCCTTCGGGGTGGTGTGTTGTCCGCCGGCTGCTCTGGTCGCGTCGGCGCGTACGGCCTGGACGGTGGGGGACTTGCGTCTGAACATGTGGCGCTCTTTCTCGGTGGTGTTCCGGGCCCGTGCGGGCCTGGGGGTGGTGCCCGCCCCTGCCGGTTGATTGCTTGGGGAAGCATCGTTGGCCGGCACGGCAGGGGCGGGGTTCAGGGGGTTGGCCGTGGGGTGGTTCGGGTGGCTGCGGCGGCGGTGCGGTCGCGTACGGGTATGTCCCAGGCGGTGAGCGTTGCTTTGAGCCAGGTGTGGGTGACGCCGTAGGTCTGGGCGAGGTTGTCGAGAGACGTGCCGCCGAGGTACGTGGCGGTGACGGTGGCCCGTTCGGTGAGGACGTGTTCGCGGGCGGCTTGTACTTCGGCGGGTGTGCGGCGGGGGGTGCGGTTCTCGCTGGTCCGGCGGGGGCGCTTGGGTGTGTCGGGGATGCTCGCGCGGACGGTGTCGGCGTGGGCGGTGTTCTCGTGGAGGGTGCGGGCGTCGCTGACGCGGATGAAGCCGTCGATGTCCCCGGCGGCTGAGCGGGTGCGCAGGGCGGTTTTCAGGGTGTGGCAGAGGTGGCAGGGGTGTGCGGGGCGTGGCCGGGTCAGTTCGGTGATCGCGGACATGGGTGCCTTTCGGGGAGGTTGGCCCCGGTCGCCCCTGCCGGGGAGGGCGGGGGTGACCGGGGCCGGGGACAGATGGGTTGTCTGCCCCCCTTCCTCGGGCCTGTGTGGGTCAGGGCCACGGCAGGTCCGAGGGGGTGCCGCTCTCGCGTGTTCCTCCGCAGCGTCAGGGGCGCTGCCACGCGGAGAGCGGGGGCAGGGGGGACCGGCCGACATACCGGAAGCGTCTGGTCGTCACCGTGCCGGGCCGCCTTGCCGGCTGCTGCGGGCGTTCACTTCAGTCAGGGCGGGCCGGAGTTGGTCCGTCACGGTCGCCGGGCGAACGTTCTCCCGCGAGGTGGTCCACTCGATCCCGCCGCGGGGAGGGCGGAGGGAGTAGGGGCCGTCCCCCGCGTCCGTGCCGGTGTCCATGAGCACCCCGAGGGTTCTCGTGCCGGTGTCGTACACCAGGTCACCAACCCGGAGTTGGGGCTTTTGACGTTCCGTCGCTACGTTCTTCCCGGACATGGCCGCTCCTCTCCGTAGTGCTTCCACTACCGGGGGCCATCAGAGTGGCCTAGAGTCGAAGTCTGCTCAACTGATGCCGGTTGATTGATTTGCTGGGAGTCAGATGGTGAATCGCAGGGAACTGGACCCCGAGAGCGGCCCCCAGGCAGAGTTTGGCGCGCGTCTACGCAGGTTGCGGGATGCTCGCGGCTGGACTCAGGAGGAACTGGGGGAACGCGTTGGATGCACCGGGTCGCATATTTCCGCCGTAGAAATTGGTCGTCGCCCACCAACTCGACGCTTTGCGGCGAGTGTTGACCGGACGTTTGGTACCGGAGGTCAGTTCGAACGTCAGAGTCTGGCCGTGCGACAGACGGCACTTCTGGAGGGGTACCCGGAGTACCTCACGCACGAGGCGAGAGCGGCAGAGATCAGGCTCTATGAGGTGGGAGTGATACCGGGCTTGCTCCAGACGCCGCAGTACGCATCGACCATCGAAGAGCAGGAGGTCTTGCGCGGGGCCGCTACGCCCGAACAAGCCAGTGAACGGGTAGCGCTCGTAGCTCATCGCCAAGCCGCACTCCGCCGCACACCCCCGCCCCTGGTGTTTGCAGTGCTGGACGAAAGCTGTCTCCGCCGTCCCGTAGGCGGACCCGTGGTTATGGGTGAACAGCTTGATCGGCTCGTTGAGTTCGCAGAACTTCCGAACACGGCGCTACAGGTGGCCCCGTTCACCATGGCGGAGCGCCGCCCCTACACTCTGCCGATCACGGTGCTGACCCTCCTGGACCGGTCGCTGATGTCCTATGCGCAGTCGTCCCACCGAGGGCACCTTGAGCGCGACGGCGGAACGGTAGTGCCAATACTCACCGCCTACCATCAGCTACAGGTAGGAGCGCTCTCACAGGAAGCTTCTGTTTCCATGATCGAACAGATCCGAAAGGGCACCAAGTGACCGTCGAATCGTTGAACCCCCGGTGGGTCAAGTCCACATACAGCGGCCAAGGTGGTCAGTGCGTAGAGGTTGCTGCCAACCTCGCGGTCTCGCACGGCATAGTCCCTGTCCGTGACTCCAAGTCCCCGAGCGGCCCCGTTCTCAACGTCCCCGCCCACGCGTTTTCGTCGTTCGTGACGGGCGTCAAGGCGGACGGGTTCAGCACCGTCTGACACCCACGCCTCATCACCATCGTGACGGGAGCCCCGCCGATTCCCATCCTCCGGAGTCGACGGGGCTCCCTCATGCCATCCCGCGAGCGTCACGGCCAGTAGGGCGCGTTCCCACGTGTGGGGCCCTTCGGGCCGGCCCCACCGGACCTGACGTGCAGAGAGCCGTTCCCCACTCAGCCCGTACCGGGCAGTTCACCCAGCACCGGACGAGTAGCTGCGCGAGCTGGTTCAGGTCGGCACGCGCTTCCCGCGCTGTCCCTCGGTCCTGCCGCTGGTCAGGGCCTACCATCAACTACAGGCCGAAGCGCTCTCACAAGCGGAATCCGTGGCAATGATCAAACAGCTACGAAAGGGCACCCCGTGACGACCGAATCCCCCCTGTGGTTCAAGTCCTCATTCAGCGAGAACGGCGGTCAGTGCGTGGAGGTCGCCGCCAACATGGCAGCCTCGCACGGCATAGTCCCTGTCCGTGACTCCAAGACCCCGTGCGGCCCGGTACTGAACCTTCCCGCCCACGCGTTCGCGTCCTTCGTGACGGGCGTCAAGGCGGACGGGTTCAACACCGTCTGATCCCCATCTCGATCCAGTTGGGCACCAGGGTCCGTTCTCAAACGCCGGACAGTGGGAGATGCTGGCCCGTTGCCGGTCACGCTGGTTGTCTCGTGGCTCCGCCACCACGACGGGGCCCCGGAGGCATCGCTTCCAGGGCCCTGAGGATCATCGCCGTGAGTGGTCCGGACTCATGATCCTGAACCGGGCCATGTTCTCCGCGTTCCCTTCGGTGGCCCACCGGTGGAAGCCGGCCTTCTCCAGCACCCGGAGCGAGGACGGGTTGGACAGTTCCACATCGGCGGACACGGTGTGGACCTCAGGTGCGGTGAGGGCGAACGCTGCCAGGGCCTGTGTGGCCTCGGGGGCATAGCCCCGGCCTCGGCGCGAGGCCACGATGCCGTATCCGATTTCCAGGACGCCCTCGCTGGGCGGCCAGAACAGGCCGATCGAGCCCACCACCAAGCCACTCTCGCGCTCGATGATCAGACGGTGGCCGTATGCGTCGAGCCAGGCGGGGTGCTGGTCGAAGAGGCCCGCGACGACGCGGTCGCCTTCAGCGGGAAAGTCGTCCGCCCAGTGAGTGGACCTGGTGTCGTCGAGGACCGCGGTGGCCTCGCTCGTGGTCCAGGGCCGCAGGATCAGGCGCTTGGTGATCACGTCGGTGTGGGCGGGTGAAGAAGAGGAAGGCACGTGTCTCTCCTGGTCGTTGGAACGACCCGGGCCGCGCTCTGCTATCGCGCGGGCCGGACGAGGGCATGCTGAAGACGGCCGGCGGCAGCCATATTCATCAACCTCCCTGTCCCGCTGATCACGCGTCTCTCGCGCTGGCGTGACGGTAACAACTGCTCCTCAGCCCGTGCGACTCATTTACGGGCCCCTGACCGAGGGCTTTCGCTCGCTGAAGGGCATATCTCTTGGATCGGGCAGCTCGTCGTTCTGGTCATGCTCAGCAGGGGGAATCTCACGGACGACGCGTAGGCGGTGCTGGAGCCACTGCTGCCCACGAGCAACAGCCGGTGCGGCCGGTGGCGGGGTCACGGCCAAGTGATCAACGGAATCATCCACCTCCCGTGATTTGCCTATAGGGTATAGGTAGGTACATACTTCGTGTAGGAAAATTGAGGGTAGGTGATGGTTATGGCTCGGGCAGGACTGAGCCCGGAGCGGCTCACGCTCGCCGGTGCGGAGCTTGCCGATGACGCCGGGTTCGAGCAGGTGACGCTGTCGGCGCTCGCCCGGCGCTTCGATGTGAAGGTCGCGAGTCTGTACTCGCATCTGCGCAACTCCCACGAACTCAAGACCCGGATCGCGCTGTTCGCGTTGGAGGAGCTCGCCGACCAGGTCGCCCACGCCGTGGCCGGACGCGCGGGCAAGGACGCCCTGAGGGCCTTCGCGAACGCCTACCGGGACTATGCCCGAGCGCACCCGGGCCGGTACGAAGCGGCCCGGTTCCGGCTCGACCCGCAGACGGCCGCGGCCAGCGCAGGTGTCCGGCACGCGCAGATGACACGGGCGATTCTGCGCGGCTACGACCTGGCGGAGCCGGACCAGACACACGCGGTCCGCATGCTGGGCAGCGTCTTCCACGGTTACGCCAGCCTGGAAGCGGCCGGCGGCTTCAGTCACACGGACGTCTCCTCACAGGATTCCTGGGCCTGGACCCTGGACTCCCTCGACGCCGCCCTGCGGAGTCGGGGCACCCCTCACCCAGAACCGAAGGCTTGAGGCAATGAGCACCGAACAGAAGTGGGTCACCACCCCCGTCACCGCCGATTTCCTGCGCGGACACCTTGAAGTGGAAGAGACCGCGCACGGTCTGCTGCCGCACCGGCTGCCCGCCTGGGCACGCCGCCAGATCCCGGACGACCGGCTGGCCGTGGCCGAGGCCCAGCCCTCCGGTGTCCGGCTGGCCTTCCGTACCCGCGCCACCGGCATCGAACTGGACACGCTGCCCACCAAGCGGGTCTACCTGGGCTTCCCGCCCCCGCCGGACGGCGTGTACGACCTGCTGGTCGACGGCCGGCTCACCGCCCAGGCCACCGTGGACGGCGGAAACCTCCGCACGATCACCGACATGCAGACCCAGGCCGCGGAGTTCACCGAGGGACCGGCGGGCACCGCCCGCTTCACCGGCCTCCCCGCGGGCGAGAAGGACATCGAGATCTGGCTTCCGCACGCGGAGATCACCGAGGTCATCGCCCTGCGCACCGACGCCCCCGTCGAGCCGGCCCCGGACAACGGACGCCGGGTGTGGCTGCACCACGGCAGTTCCATCAGCCACGGCTCGAACGCCGTCTTCCCGAGCGCCATCTGGCCCGCCCTGGCCGCGTCCGCGGGCGGCGTGGAACTGATCAACCTTGGATTCGGCGGCAGCGCACTGGTGGACCCCTTCACCGCGCGTGCGATGCGCGACACCCCCGCCGACCTGATCAGCGTCAAGCTCGGCATCAACGTCGTCAACAGCGACGCCATGCGCCTGCGAGCCTTCGCCCCCGCCATCCACGGCTTCCTCGACACCATCCGCGAGGGTCACCCGGCGACACCCCTGCTCGTCGTGTCGCCGGTCCTGTGCCCGACCCACGAGAACACCCCGGGCCCTCTCATGCCGGACCTCGAAAGCGGAACTCTCCGGTTCAAGGCGACCGGCGATCAGGCCGAGACCGCCGCCGGACGGCTGACGCTCACGATCATCCGCGACGTACTCGCCGGCATCGTCCAGCAGCGAGCCGTCGAGGACCCGAACCTCCACTACCTCGACGGACTCGACCTCTACGGCGAGAGCGACCACGCCGAGTTCCCGCTGCCCGACGCGATTCATCCCAGCCCCGAAGGACACCGCCGCATCGGCGAGAACTTCGCCAGGCTCGTGTTCGCGGACAACGGCCCCTTCACCACCAGGACCGGCTGACCCGTACAGCCCCGGCCGACGAGGAGACGGGCCGGGCGGGCACATGCCAGCCTGTCCGGCGTTTGAGGACGGACCCTGGGGCCCAGGACCCCGAAAAGTAACGTGCGCCCGCGCGTGAGGCACCTCCCCGCCCCAAGCCCCACTCGCGGACAGAAGCTGACCGCAACCCTTCGTACCGTAGCTCCATGACCTACCTCGTAGCCGGAGCCACCGGCACCGTCGGCCGACAGATCGTGCGCGAACTCCTCGCCCTCGGCCACCCCGTCCGCGCCCTCACCCGTGATCCCGCCACGGCGGACCTCCCCGCCGGAGCCGAGGCCGTACGCGGCCACCTGACCGATCCCGAGTCGCTCGCGGACGCGCTCAAGGGCGTGACCGGACTGCATCTGATCACCTTCGGCGGGCCGTACTTCACCCCGCTGGAGACCGGCCCCCGGATTCTGGAGCTGGCCCGCTCGGCCGGGGTGCGGCGGATCACCGTGCTCCACGGCGGCGGGCCGACCCCGGTGGAGGACGCCGTCCGGGCGGGCGACATCCCGTGGACCGTCGTCATGCCGGTGGAGTTCATGTCCAACGCCCTGGAGTGGGCGGACGGCATCCGCGCGAACGACGAGGTGCGGGTGCCGTTCGTGGACCAGCCCAGCGCCATGGTGCACGAGGCCGACATCGGCGCGGTCGCGGCGGTCGCCCTCAGCGAGGACGGTCACGGCGGCCGGGAGTACGTGGTCACCGGCCCCGAAGCGCTGACCGTACGGGACAAGACCCGCATTCTCGGCGCCGCCCGGGACCGCGAGATCCGGCTGGTCGAGCTGAGTGAGGAGGAGGCGCTCGCCCAGTGGCGGGCGGACGGGCAGTCGGAGGAGACGATCGGCTTCCTGCTGGAGATCTACCGCGAGACTCCGGAAGTCGGCCGCACCGTCGTCGACACCGTGGCGAAGGTCACGGGCCGCCCGGCCCGGCCCTTCGCCGAGTGGGCCGGGGAGCACGCGGCGGACTTCACAGCGCGGCCGTAGCCGCGCCCCGATGAGGGCATCGGCCCCGCCAGGACCGGGCGCACCGGCGGACGTCTTCCAGCCGAACCGTAGCCCTCCGTAGTCCTCAGGACGGACGCGAGTCCTCAGGACGGACGCGGCAGGATCGGCAGCGATGCTGACGACCGCGTCCGTCCGGCCCGCTTACCGTCTTCTGTGTGACCGAGAAGACCCGAAGCCCCGAATTCGACCTGGCCGCGGGGAGTCTGCGCGGCCTCCGCCAGGATCTCCTCAACGACGCCTTCGCCTACCGCCCCCTGCCCCAGAGGCGTACGGACGGCCGACTGGTCCGCCGTCTCCCCGAACGGATACGCCGGAACGCGGGCTGGCTCCCGCACGCGGTGGTGCTGTCCGGTGCGCTGTTGGTCGCGATGCTGTGGCTCACCTCGACCCCAGCCAGTACCACCCAGCTCATCGCGGCTCTGCTCGTCGCCGCCACCGTGGCGATGACGCTGATCAGACCGGTCGGGGCCTTCTGGATGTCCATGGTGGTCACGCCTTTTGTCTCCGTGGGCGGCAACCCCTGGGACGGGCCCTGGCAGCCGGCCTCCTTCGTCGCGCATCTGATGGTGATGACGGTCGTCGCGCTGCGGACCCGTCCGCGCACCGCCGCCTGGATGTGGCTGCTGACGGCCCTGTACGGGACGTTCTCCAGTGTCGTCCTGAACAACGGGTACGACGGCAACACCCCGTACATGCTCTTCCTCGCCGCCCTGCTGCTCCTGGGCGTGACCGTGATCCACGTACGCCGGGACGCCGAGGAGGAGGTCGCCGCCCAGCAGACCGTCACCGCCGTCGAACGCGACCGGCGCACCCTCCTGGAGGAGCGCACCACCATCGCGCGTGAGCTGCACGATGTGGTCGCGCACCATATGTCGGTCGTCGCGATCCAGGCCGAGGCCGCGCCCTACCGGGTGGAGAACCCGCCGCCGGAGCTGGAGAAGGCGTTCGTCACCATCCGGGAGAACGCGGTGGCCGCGCTGACCGAGCTGCGCCGCATCCTCGGCGTCGTACGGGCGGAGGACTACGAGGCCCCCGACGCGCCGCAGCCGGTCCTCGCGGACCTCGGCAGGCTCCTCGCCAACGTCCGCGAGGCGGGCCTGGACACCGAGCAGACCGTGACCGGCGCGGTGCGGGCCCTGCCGCAGGGCGTCGAGCTGTCGGCGTACCGGATCATCCAGGAGGCGCTGAGCAACGCGCTGCGGCACGCCCCGGGCTCGTCCGCCAGGGTCGAGTTGTCCTATGTGCTCGGCGGCCTCGGGCTGCGTATCGTGAACACCGCTCCCCAGGGCCTGGTGAAGGCGTCGCCGGGCGCCGGGCACGGGATCACGGGCATGCGGGAGCGGGTGGCCATGCTGGGTGGCGAGATGACCGCCGAGTCCACCGAGGACGGGGGTTACGAGGTGACCGCGTTCATCCCGGTCGCGGCGGCGACCGCCGAGTCCGCAGCCCCCGCCGCCCCCGCCGCCCCCGACGCATCGGACGCATCGGACGAGGAGAGCTCATGACCGGCGGCACCATCCGCGTACTGATCGTGGACGATCAGATGATGGTCCGGGAGGGCTTCTCGGTGCTGCTGAACGCGATGCCGGACATCGAGGTCGTCGGCGAGGCGGTGAACGGCCGCGAGGCGGTCGCGAAGGTCGCCGAGCTGGCGCCCGATGTGGTGCTGATGGACATCCGGATGCCGGAGCTGAACGGCATCGAGGCCACCCGCGAGATCGTCGCCGGGCACAGTGAGTCCAAGGTGCTCGTGCTGACCACCTTCGATCTGGACGAGTACGTGTACCAGGCGCTGCGCGCCGGGGCGTCCGGCTTTCTGCTCAAGGACGCCTCCGCCCGGCAGCTCGCCGACGGGGTGCGCGTGGTGGCGGCCGGGGAGGCCCTGCTCGCGCCGACCGTGACCCGGCGGCTGATCACGGAGTTCTCCAAGCTCACCCAGGGTCCGAAGGTGACCGCCCTCTCCCAGGTCGGGGAGCTGACCGAGCGCGAGACCGAGGTGCTGGTACTGATCGCGCAGGGCCTGTCGAACGCGGAGATCGCCACACATCTGGTCGTCGCGGAGTCCACCATCAAGACCCATGTGAGCCGGATCCTGGTGAAGCTGGGGCTGCGCGACCGTACGCAGGCGGCCGTCTTCGCGTACGAGGCGAGGCTGGTCACACCCGGCTAGCGACGACCGGGACCGGAGGGCTAGCGTCCGTCCATGAACGATACGGACGCCCTGTTCGCACCCTGGTCACCCTCCTTCGTCGCCGATCCGTACCCCGCGTACGACCGGCTGCGGGCCGGTGGCCGGGCGCACTGGTACGAGCCCACCGGGCAGTGGCTCGTACCGCACTACGCGGATGTCTCCGCGCTGCTGCGGGACCGCCGGCTCGGGCGCACCTATCTGCACCGCTTCACTCACGAGGTGTTCGGGCGCCGGCCGCCGCCCGCCGCGCATGAGCCGTTCCACACCCTCAACGGCCACGGCATCCTCGATCTGGAGGCCCCGGACCACACCCGTATCCGCCGACTGGTCACCAAGGCGTTCACGCCGAGGACGGTGGCCGGGCTGGAGCCGACCGTACGGCGGCTGGCCGCCGATCTGGTGGCCGGTCTCAGGAAGCGGGGCGGCGGCGATCTGCTCGCGGAGGTCGCCGAGCCGCTGCCGGTCGCGGTCATCGCCGAGATGCTGGGCATTCCCGGGGCGGACCGGGACCTGCTGCGGCCCTGGTCCGCCGATATCTGCGGCATGTTCGAGCTGAATCCGTCGGAGGAGACGGCCCGGAAGGCCGTACGGGCGTCGCTCGACTTCTCCGCGTACCTGCGGGAGCTGATCGCCGAACGCCGGGCGAACCCGGGCGAGGATCTGATCTCCGCGCTGATCGCCGCGTACGACGACGGCGCGACGCTCAGCGAACAGGAGATGGTCTCCACCTGTGTGCTCCTGCTGAACGCGGGCCACGAGGCGACCGTCAACACCACCGCCAACGGCTGGTGGACGCTCTTCCGCCACCCCGGCGCGCTCGCGGCGCTGCGGGCAGACCACTCGCTGCTGCCCACCGCCGTGGAGGAGCTGATGCGGTACGACACCCCGCTCCAGATGTTCGAGCGCTGGGTCCTCGACGACATCGAGATCGACGGCACGGTCATTCCGCGCGGCTCGGAGCTTGCCCTGCTCCTCGGCTCGGCCAACCGCGACCCGGCGCGTTTCGCGGCCCCGGGCACCCTTGACCTGGCCCGCGCGGACAACCCGCACATCAGCTTCGGCGCGGGCATCCACTTCTGTCTGGGCGCCCCGCTCGCCCGGCTGGAGCTGGCCGCCTCCTTCGGCGAGCTGCTGCGCCAGGCCCCGGCGATGAGACTCGCGACGGAGCCCCGGTGGCGGCCCGGGTATGTGATCCGGGGGCTGCGCGAACTGCTGGTGGAGCTGTAGGGGCGCCCGGACTCCGCTACGGATCCGGGCGCCGCCGGGCTGGTGCTGATCGCACCGGGCACGGCCGGGTGCGCCCCGGCTCGGCGCGGCCGTTGCCGGCGGCGCGCTTCAGCCGGTCTTCGCCGACTCGTCGAAGAACTCGACGATCCGGGGCAGGGCTTGCCCCACTGACTGGCTGTGGTCGTAGTCGCCGACATCGGTCAGCCGGTGTGCGGCGCCGTTCCTGGTCAACTGGTCGGCACAGTACGCCGAGTGACTGGACGCGACGTCCTTGTCGCCCTGGCCGTAGAAGATCTCCACCGGTACATCCGGCCGCCAGTCGCACGTGTTGTCCAACGGGCGCAGCTTTTCCTTCAGGACACCTTCGGGCTTGCGGATCTTGTCCAGGAAGTCCTCGGTGAACAGGTCCTTGGAGGCCGCCGGGAGTGCGCTGACGATCTGCTCGGTGGTGTGATGGCCGTCGAAGAGGCCCTCGACCCTGGTGTCGTAGGGGGAGCGGAAGGCGTCATCGGGTGACGCGTAAAGGCCGTACATCTTGTTCCAGGCGGTGACGAAGTAGGCGAGGTAGATGCCGGATTTGTCGATCTTGTCGTCGGCTGCGGCGGCCTCGAAGGCCGAGAGGTTGAAGGGGCCGCTGACCGGGGCGAGTGCCCCCGGCCGGAAGTAGCGGTCGCCCTTCTGCTGAAGCGCCCGGCCCACCATCATGGTCGCGGGGCCGCCCTGCGAGAACCCGCTGATCTGAACCTTCCGCTTCAGCTCCCGGCCGCTGCGGTGGGCGACGGACCGGGCCGCGCGCAGGCCGTCCACCGAGGCCGCGACGGTGGCCTGAGGGTCACCGTAGGGGTGGAAGCCTTCGCCCGAGCCGAGGCCCACGTAGTCGGGCGCCGAAACGGCCCGCCCGGTCGAGGCGAACAGCATGGCCGCGAGCCGGTCGTTCGACTGCGGATTCTCCGAGGCGACATCCTTGCGGTAGACGGTGGTGCCGTGCAGCCAGGAGACGGTGGACAGGTGGCGTGCCCTGTTCTTGGGCAGGACGACGAGCTGGCTCGCGGTCGTGGGGGCGCCCGCGCTGTCAGTGGTGCGGTAGGTGACCCGATAGGCGGTCACGCCGTAGCGGACCTGGGACGAGTCGATCTTTCCCTGGAGCTGCCCGGCCACTTCCTCCGCTGTGAGGTCGGCTGTTCGCTCGACGGAGACGACCGCCCCGCCTCGTGCCCGCTCGCTGGGGGAGCCGACCGCCGCCGAGGCCGGAGTGACCAGGGCGGACACACTGCCGAGGACCGCCGCACCAGCCAGAATCCGGATCTTTGTTCGCTGTGACGACTGAGATGACTGTGACGACTGCGATGACTGTGAAGGCATGGATGGATCATGCCCGCCGGCCGCCCTGCCGGGACATGGAGCGACCACCCGGGCCGCGGCGGGGGATAGCCCCCTTGGGGTCCGGTCCCGCACCCGCCCGCCAGGGCACCGCACGGCGCCCGGACACCGCTACAGGTCCGGGCGCCGGGTCCGGAGGGGGTGTGGTCCCTCAGGTCTGGGGGTCCCTTCTGACTGTCAGGTCTGGAGGTCCCTTCTGACTGTCAGGTCTGGAGGTCCCTTCTGCGCAGACCCGCGAGCCCCGCCGCCACCAGTGCCGCCGTCGCGAGCAGCAGGACCAGTGTCGGGGTCCACTCCATCGGCTGGCCCGGCAGCTTCGGCAGATGCCCGAACGGCGACAGGTTCATCACGCCGGCCGGCAGATCGAGCGCCGGGCCGATCCAGCCGATCGCCAGGCAGAGGCCGACCACGCCCCAGGCAGCGGGCGCGGCCTTGGGGAGGGCTCCGAAGACCAGCACCGTCAGACCGCCCAGCAGCCATACCGCCGGGATCTGGTTCAGGGCCGCGCCCATGATCGGGCCGAAGTCCTCGCCGTGGGCGATGGCCATACCGAGACCCGCGACGACGAGGATGGCCGCCGAACCGCCGAAGGCGATGACCAGATGGCCCGCCGCCCAGCGGAGGCGGCCGACCGCGTTCGCCAGGATCGGTTCGGCGCGCTGGCCGGTCTCCTCGCTGTGCAGCCGCAGCACCGAGCCGGCCGCGTACAACGCCGCCACCAGGCCGAAGATCCCGATCATCGCGGCCAGGAACGCGTCCGTCATACCGGACTGGCCGCCCAGGCGCTCGAAGATCTCCCGGGCGCCGTCGTTGTCGCCGAGCAGATCGGACGCGCCGGACGCCATCCCGCCGAAGGCGAGTCCGCCGATGAGGAACCCGGCCGCCCAGCCGGCCGCCGAGCCGCGCTGGAGCCGCCAGGCGAGACCCGCTGCGGTGGCGAGAGCGCCGTCGGCCGGTCCCGGCCGGGTCGGCAGGAAGCTCATCCCCACATCGCGCCGCCCGGCCAGGACGTAGGCCACCGCGCCCTGGGCGAGGACGACGACGGCGAGCAGCGCCAGGATCCACCAGCGTTCATCGGCGTACGGGCGGATGTTCTGCGCCCAGCCGAGCGGCGAGAGCCAGGTCAGCGCGGCACTGCCGTCGGTACGGGAGGAGTCGCCCGCCGCCCGCAGCGCGTAGGCGGCGCCCAGCGCGGCGGCCGTCATGCCCTTCGCCAGCCGGGCGCTCTCGGTGAGCTGGGCCGAGATGGCCGCCAGACCGGCGAAGAGCATGCCGACCAGCCCGATCGCCGCACCGAGCGCGAACGCCCCGGTGGCGGAGCCGGTCGGCCCGGTGAGCCCGGCGGTGATGATCAGGGTGATGGCCGTATTGGCGACGAGAGCGGCCAGCAGCGCGGCGGTCAGCGGCGCGCGCCGCCCGACCATCGCCGACGAGAGCATCTCCTGCCGCCCGGTCTCCTCTTCCTCCCGGGTGTGCCGGACGACGATCAGCAGGCTCATCACGGCGGCCGTCAGCGCGGCGAACACACCGAAGCGCCAGGACACGAGCGCGCCGAGCGAGTCGTCGAAGACCGGCCCGAGCATGGCGCGCAGCGAGCTGTTGGTGGTCAGCGACGCGATGAGATCGGCGCGCTTGGCGTCGGTGTCGTAGAGCGAGTCGACCGTCCCGGCGCCACTGACGACGACCAGTGAGAGGACGAGCGCCCACGCCGGCAGCATGATCCGGTCGCGGCGCAGGGCGAGCCTCAGCAGCGCGCCCGTGCCCGCGAGGGGCCTGGAGCCGCCCTCGGCGGGCGCGACGCGGGCGGTCTCGGCCAGGGCGGTCATCGGGACACCGCCGCCGCGTCTGCCGTGCCTGCTGTGCCTGCCGTGCCTGCTGTGTCCGTCGCGTAGTGCCGTAGGAACAGCTCCTCAAGGGTGGGCGGAGTGCTGGTCAGCGACCGTACGCCCGACTCGCTCAGCGACCGCAGCACCGCGTCGAGCCGGTCGGTGTCGACCTGGAGCTTGACCCGGTTGCCCTGGATGTCGAGATCGTGGACGCCGGGGAGCCGGGTGAGCCCGTTGGGCGGGGTGGCCAGTTCGGCGGTGACGCTCGTACGGGTCAGATGGCGCAGCTCGGCGAGCGAGCCGGTCTCCACGGTCTGTCCCTTGCGGATGATGCTGACCCGGTCGCAGAGGGTCTCCACCTCGCTGAGGATGTGCGAGGAGAGCAGCACGGTCCGCCCGCGCGCCCGCTCGGCCTCCACACAGCTCTGGAAGACCTCCTCCATCAGCGGGTCGAGCCCGGAGGTCGGCTCATCCAGGATGAGGACCTCCACATCGGACGCGAAGGCGGCGACCAGGGCGACCTTCTGACGGTTGCCCTTGGAGTAGGTCCGCCCCTTCTTCGTGGGGTCGAGTTCGAAGCGCTCGATCAGCTCAGCCCGCCGCGCCTTGTCGAGGCCGCCGCGCAGCCGCCCGTAGAGATCGATCACCTCGCCGCCCGACAGATTGCGCCAGAGGGTCACATCGCCGGGTACGTACGCGAGCCGGCGGTGCAGTTCGACGGCGTCGTGCCACGGGTCCCGCCCCAGTAGCTGGGCCGCGCCCGCGTCGGCGCGCAGCAGCCCGAGCAGTACCCGGATGGTGGTGGACTTCCCCGAGCCGTTGGGGCCGAGGAAGCCGTGCACCTCACCGGTCTCGACGGCGAGGTCGAGGCCGTCCAGCGCGTGCGTGCGCCCGAAGGACTTGTGGAGTCCGGAGACGCTAATTGCCTTCGTCATGATTCAGAACTTACGCGTACTTCACAAATTTGTGAAGTTAAGGAAGCGTATAAACTTGGGTGGGGCGGATGACCTGGGGAGAGGATCGAAGCATGACTCAGCAGTCGGCGGAGCAACCGGACGAGTCCGTGGTGTCCGCGTTCGTGGAGCGCTTCGCCGCGCAACTGGTCGAGGCGGGCATGGCCCGGATGCCCGCCCGGGTCTTCGCCGCGCTCCTCGCCTCCGACTCAGGTGTCATGACGGCCGCGGAGCTGGGCGAACGGCTGAGAGTCAGCCCCGCCGCGGTGTCCGGCGCCGTCCGCTATCTCGCCCAGGTCGGCATGCTCTCCCGCGAGCGGGAACCGGGCTCCCGCCGGGAGCGCTACCGCGTCCACACCGACCAGTGGTACGAGGCGCTGGGCAGCCGCGACCGGATCATCAAGAGCTGGGAGGACACCATGCGCGACGGGGTGACCCGCCTCGGCCCTGACTCCCCGGCGGGGCGGCGGCTGGTCGAGACCCTGGCGTTCTTCGAGTTCGTCGGCAAGGAACTTCCGATACTTCTCGACCGCTGGCGCGAGCACCGCGAGGCGGTCTTCGGGGACGAGGGCCGGGGGTAACCTCCGCGCTTGCTCCTGCTCCTGCCCCTGCTCCTGCCCCGTTCCCGTTCCCGTTGCTGGTGGGCCGGGGCCGGGCGCGTAACCCCTCGCGGGCAGCGAACCACCCATGCGAAGGCGCTCCGGGGCAGCGGGATCTGGACCGGTTACGGCACCCGGGGGCAGGGGGTTCTGGACCGGTGACGGCGCCCGGGGCGGCGGGCCGCACCGGTCACGGCACCCGCGCCGGCGGGCCGCACCCCGTCCGCACCAGTACGGGCGCCAGAGCCGCAGGTCACACCAGTACGGGCGCCAGAGCGTCAGGTCACACCGGGGACGGCAGGGTCAGGCCCCAGGCCCCGACGCGCAGGGTCCAGGTCCTGGTCCGGACCGGGCCCGTCACCACCGTGTCCGCCCGGTACCGGAAGTCCGCGCCGGACACGGTCACCGTCAGGGCCTTGGCGGTCAGCGGCTCCGCCGCGCCGCCCGGCCGGACGGTCACCTCCGCCCGGCCCGCGTCGCCCGTGCACACAATGACGCCTTCCACCTCGCGGTCGAGGTCGGAGAGCAGGACGCCGTCCGCCTCGACCCGCAGCCGGTGCGGCCGGACGATCGGCGGCGGCAGGGGCCGCACCAGATTGCGGACGAGGGAGCGGCAGGCGCCCCATACGGAGCCCGCCCCGGCCCCCGGGGCTGACACGGGAATCGAGAGATCCCCCACCACCACCCCGTCGCTCTCGTCCACGAGCAGATCCAGCCGCCGTACGACCCCGTCCAGCACCGCCCGCGCCGCCGCGACCGACCCCCTGGGCACCCCCAGCGAGTGCGCGAGATCCACCGCCGTACCGACCGGGACGAGGGCCAGCGCGCCGTCGCCCAGCCACCGGTCCCGGTGCAGCAGCGACACGGCCCGCAGCAGCGCCCGGTCGTCACCGATCACCACGGGCCGCCGGGAACCCCTGCGGGCCAGCGCCCGCGCGAAATCCTCCGGCCCCTCCGGAAGACAGATTTTCGCCTCCGACCCGCCGCACAGAACATCCTTCGCGATCCGAACGGACTCGCCGTCACTTCGGCGGGCGACCGGGTCGATGACCACCAGCAGCTGGTCGGGAGCCGACACCTCGGTCCTTCCTCGGGTAGCATCTTTGTGCAAGAGCCCCTTGCGCTATTGCGCCAGGGGCTTCGTCTATATCCGGGGCAACCGGTCCGCGGACTCAGGCAAGGCTCACGCCCCCTGACCTTGGACATGCCCCGCCCGGAAGGGGTGTACGCCTGTGCCCGCACTTGTGCTGCTCGGTGCTCAGTGGGGTGACGAGGGCAAGGGAAAGGCCACCGACCTGCTCGGTGGATCAGTGGACTATGTGGTGCGCTACCAGGGCGGCAACAACGCCGGCCACACCGTCGTCGTAGGCGACCAGAAGTATGCGCTCCACCTCCTCCCTTCCGGGATTCTCTCACCGGGGTGCACCCCGGTCATCGGAAACGGGGTTGTGGTCGACCCCGCCGTCCTGCTCTCCGAGCTGAGCGGGCTGAACGACCGCGGCGTGGATACGTCCAAGCTGCTGATCAGCGGTAACGCTCATCTCATCACCCCGTACAACGTCACCCTCGACAAGGTGACGGAACGGTTCCTCGGGAAGCGCAGGATCGGCACGACCGGCCGCGGCATCGGCCCGACGTACGCCGACAAGATCAACCGGGTCGGCATCCGGGTCCAGGACCTCTACGACGAGTCGATCCTGGAACAGAAGGTCGAGGCGGCGCTGGAGTCCAAGAACCAGCTTCTCGCCAAGGTCTTCAACCGCCGCGCGATCGAGGCGGGCCGGATCGTCGACGAACTGCTCCAGTACGCGGAGCAGCTCCGTCCGTATGTCTCCGACACCACCTATGTCCTGAACAAGGCGATCGACGACGGCAAGGTCGTCCTCTTCGAGGGCGGCCAGGGCACCCTGCTGGACGTCGACCACGGCACGTACCCCTTCGTCACCTCATCGAACCCGACCGCCGGCGGCGCCTGCACGGGCGCGGGCGTCGGTCCTACGAAGATCACCCGGGTCATCGGCATCCTCAAGGCGTACACGACCCGCGTCGGCGCCGGCCCGTTCCCCACCGAGCTGTTCGACGAGGACGGCGAGGCGCTGCGCCGTATCGGCGGCGAGCGGGGCGTCACCACCGGCCGCGACCGCCGCTGCGGCTGGTTCGACGCGGTCATCGCCCGGTACGCGACCCGGGTCAACGGTCTGACGGACTTCTTCCTCACCAAGCTGGACGTCCTGACCGGCTGGGAGCAGATCCCGGTCTGTGTCGCGTACGAGATCGACGGCAGGCGCGTCGAGGAGCTGCCGTACTCGCAGACCGACTTCCACCACGCGAAGCCGGTCTACGAGATGTTGCCCGGCTGGTCCGAGGACATCACCCAGGCGAAGTCGTTCTCGGATCTGCCGAAGAATGCGCAGGGGTATGTGAAGGCGCTGGAGGAGATGTCCGGTGCGCCGATCTCCGCGATCGGGGTCGGCCCCGGCCGTACGGAGACGATCGAGATCAACTCCTTCCTGTAGCCGCGGCCGTGTGGTGTGCCCGGCCGGGGGTCGTC
>NZ_JBSGUP010000043.1:0-26346 GCF_053607985.1 Streptomyces sp. NPDC055078 | reverse complement strand
GCCCGGAACCGTACGGTTCCGGGCCCGCCAGCTCGCAGTAGCGGGGACAGGATTTGAACCTGCGACCTCTGGGTTATGAGCCCAGCGAGCTACCGAGCTGCTCCACCCCGCGTTGGCGAACACCACCGTACGTCATGGCGGCAGGCGCTGGGAGACCATGGTCTGCCGGGCGTCGGCTGCTACGCGGCGAAGCCGATGTTTTTGACGTACTCGTACTGGCCCCACTGGGAGCCGAGGTCGGGCAGGACATCGGCGGTCCAGGCGTCGTCCAGGCCCTGGTGGTCACCGGCCGCCCAGGACCGGACGATCTTGTCCCAGCGGCGCACGTTCATCGACCGGTGTTCCACCACCCGCTGCAGCGGGCGTGCCACGCCGGACTGGTCGAGGGGGTGGATCTCCACACGGGTGCCGCGGCCTGCGCGGTTGAGGCGGGCGGTGAGGTGGCGGGCGACGTTGCGGCGTCGCACCGCCCTGTATGCGGAGTCGATGCGTTCCAGGTTGGCCTTCGACGGACGGCGTTTGTCCTCCAGCCATGCCTTCAGCGTCCGGTCGCTCACTGTAAGGCCAGCATCCTTGGCGGCCTGCCAGGCCCTGTCCGACGTCGTCAGGTAGTGCAGGCGCGCCATCAGGCCCCGCTTGGCGGTCACCGGGGTGGCGATGTGGCTGGCTAGCTGGTCGAGCTGGCGGGCGACGGCGTCGCTGCCCTTGATCCCTCTCGCACCGAACTTCCCGAAGTCGATGTTCTTCTCCGGCATCTACTGCTCCTCCCCCGTGCTGGCTTCGGCGCCGGTTCCGGCGGTGTAGGTGTCCTTCACCTTGACCTCGGTAACACCGCGGCCTTCGGGGAAGACACGGCGCCAGTCACCGATGACGTGGAGCTCGTCGGTTCCCATCGCCCGCACGACGGGCAGTCCCCCATCGTGGGCCTTGAGTGCCTTCATCCAGAGGTTGGCGAAGGCCTGGGAGCGGATAATGTGCATCCAGTCCGGGCGGTAGAGCTCCCGGTTGTAGTTCGACTCCCCCATCGTGGACACGAACTTGGAGTACATCGCCTTCACGTACTCCAGCGTCAGCTCGTCGCCGTATGCGAGCGCGGTGTCGCGGGCGTCCTTGAGTGCGATCCGGAACTTCTCCAGGAGGTTCTCGGTGGTGCCGGAGGTGTACGACTCGTGGATCTCGGGCGGCTCGCACAGACGGTGCTTCGGTCCGGACAGGCGCAGCAGCAGGCGGAGCGTCGGTTCGGTGACCCACAGAGGGCCTGGTTCGTCGCGCTGGCCGACCGGGTTGGGCAGCACCGCGTCGTGGTCCCAGACGGGCGGGGTGATCAGGTGGACGCCGGCGCGGCGCCGGTCGTGGCCGAAGCCGGTGGAGTGCTCCAGCTGGCCGAGCGGGAGGTGGGTCTTGAGCGCCGAGAGGTAGGCACCGTTGATGTCGAGTGCGGTCACCTCGTGCTGGCCGGACGGGAGCGCCGCGCGGGTCCATTTGGGACGGGCCTCCCAGATCTGATCGGCGCCCCTGGAAGTCTGCTTCTTGAGGATGTCGGGGATCCAGGGATGGGCGATCACGTCGTAGCGGGCGCCCTTGCGGGTTTCGTCCAGCAGGCGCATCGCGTCCGGGATGGCCCGCTTCAGCAAGGCGGCGCTCGCGGCTTCGACATCGCCGTGGTGCTCGGCGAGTGCGGCGTGCACCGCTTCGTGGATCAAGTCGGCGGGTCCGGACGGTTCCTGGAACGCCCGCCCGCGCGGGGCTGCGTCTTTCCGGCCGGCAGGACGGGGCGAGCGTGCTGTACGCGGCTCTTGGGCCTGGGCAGATGGCGCGGTGGGTGGGGGCTTCGGGGTTTCGGCGGGGGTTGCCTGGCAGTCGGAGGGGTCCAGATGCTGAGCGAATCCCGCCACGCGTTGTTCGGCGGGACGGCCGCACAACACACACGGCTCGGGCACGGCGAGCAGTTCTACGTCGTCCTCGTCCTGGCCGAGTTCCGGCGAGGACGTAGAGGTGACAGCCGCCGCCGCAGCGCCTGCCGCCACGGGCTGCTCCCCAGCCAGCTCCGCCGTGGTCTCGGGGGCGAGCTTGGCGTTCAGTCCGTCCAGCAGATATGCGTACTTGGTGCGGGCCTCGCCGGCCGGGACCCGGCCGCTCTCCCATCCACTGAGGGTGGAGGGGCTCACGCCGAGCGCGCGTGCCACCTGCGCCTTGGACAGCCGGGCCCGTTCCCGCAGCTCGCGGCGCACCTGGCAGGGCGGGAGTTCAGCCTGCGGGCCGACGGCGTCGAGCAGCGAGTCGATCGCGTCGAAGTCGCTCACCGACCCCTCCCCTTCGTCTCGGCCTGGACGGAACGGCGCCGGTCGGCGGGCAGCACCTCGCACGCTCTGGTCGGACCCGCCAGCAGGTCCAGCGCGCCAATGCCGTAGTGCTCGGCCAGGACATCGACGTCGCGCAGGCTCCACGAAACGGCACCCGACTGCCGGCGCGACACCTGTGTCTGCGTCAGTCCCAGCACCCCCGCAACCGACCGCTGCGAGTCACCCGTCACCTGCATCAACGCGGCCACCGTCAGCCGCAACGACTCCTCCAACGCCAATCCCATACCCCCACCCTACCGGAAGTTATGCAATTTTCGCATTGAATCCAGTCAACTACTATTGGCAATGCATAAAAGCTTTGCTCCCGCTCATGGGTGAGCTGAGAGCTCCCGCCATGGCGGCCTTTCGTCAGGCCGGCAGGTCAACGGCTGGGCCCGCCTGACTCACGCGGAATCCGGCGGGCCGTACGCCTGGCGTCCCGCTTCGCCTGGCGTGCCTCTTCAGCCGTCCGATCGGACAGGCACCGCGGGCACACGAGGTCCAGGACACGGCGGCGCAAGGCCCGGCGCAGGCGAGGCCCTGGCGGTGGCGGCCACCCACAGCAGTGACGGCGCACCGTACGCGCGCGGGTGCCCAGGAACGCGGCGACCACAGAGGCGTTGCCGTCGTAGGCGGCCAGGAGGAACGCCATCTGCGCCTTGTGGCCGACCGGAAACCGTGCGACGGACTCGGTCTGCTCTTCCGGGTGGAGGAAGACATCGTGACGCTCGCAGCGCGGCGCCTTCCTGCTGTTCCGGCCAGCTCCGGGCCACGGACTCACGCGTTTCCAACTCCTCGATCAACGACCCCATCTGCGTCGCCTCCTCCACCCACACGGTGGGAACCTGACCACGTCACCATCCCCCAGAACGGCGTTCTCCCAGATCAGCTCGTCCCTTTAAAGAGAGCTACACCCTGCTTCCTTCGCCGTCTCAGCGGTGCGCGGACCGCAGGTGCATCGGCAGGACGGTGCGCATGAGCTGTTCGCCGCGGGTGGTGATGGCCTCGAAGTCGCTGCGGGCCATGGCGGCGAAGTTGGTCGGGTAGGAGGCGACCGCGCTGCGCGGAACGAGGTCGGCTGGCGGCGCGGGCAGGCGGTTGTCCTTCATTCCGAGATAGGCAAGGGCGAAACCGTCGATGCGTCCGCTCGCGGCCCACTCGTGCAGGCGGGCGCGGGCGGAGTCCTGGGCCTTGCGGTGGACGGTGGCGAAGGAGCGGCTGAGGCGCCCGAGCATGAAGCGCGGTGTCTTCAGTGCGAGTTCCCCCAGGCCGGCGTCGCAGGAGATGATGAAGGGCACGTCGTAGACGTGCTGGGTGTGGTGCGGTGAGCGTCCCGGTTCGAGGACGGACAGGCCGAGGTTGTCGTAGACGCCGCCGTCGGTGAGCAGCACGGCGTGCTGCTGGTGGTGTCCGTCGCGGTGCTGGAAGGTGAAGGTGCGTTCCAGGGCTGGCAGGAGCGCGGGGTAGGCGGCGGAGGCGGCCACGGCGGTGGCGACGTGGACGGGCTCGGTGATGGTGCCGTAGCGGGAGCAGCCGCTGCGGGTGCTGCCGAAGCGAACCGCGTTGGTGGTGGCCAGGTCGGTGGCGGTCAGAACGACGTCGAGACCGGGGTGGGTGACGTCGGCCAGGGTGGTGGTGCCGAACGCCTTGTGGGCGAGGACGGCGGCCAGGGCGTCGGTGCGGTTGGCGGGGCGGGCGACGGTGACCTGGGGGGTGCGGGTGAACAGCTGGCGGGTGCCTGCGCGGGCAGCCGCGGTGAGGTTGCAGACGGCCGCGGAGGGCTTGAATGCCTGGCGTGCGATGTCCAGTTGCAGGCCGGAGCGCAGCAGGTCGGTGGTGCGGGCGTCGAAGTCAGTGAACGCTTTCGGGCCGTAGGCCCACAGGGCGGCGAGGAGGGAGCCGCCGGAGATGCCGGAGACGACGCGGATGTAGTCGAGGAGATCGCGGTCGCGCAGGGCGCGCAGGCAGCCGAGGTGGAAAGCGGCGGCGCGGGAGCCGCCGCCGGACAGGGCGAGGCCGATGGTGCGGGTCATGAGCGGGAGCCCTTGCGTGGGACGGGGACGGGACTGTGGGGGCGGGTGGAGTAGCCGCCGGGCCACCACTGCACGGGGCCGAGGTGAGCGGGTGGTTGCGGCGGGGGCGGCTCGGCCGCGACCGAGGCGGTGCGGGCGGCTAGGTGGGCGTAGAGGTCGGGGCTGTCCCCGGTGGCGAGCCACTGGTGCCAGACGGGGGGTGGTCCTCCGGCGATGAGGACGAGGGCGCGGGCGGGAGCGTCGTCCAGCGGGAGGGTGAGGCTGGTCATGGCGGCGCGGTCGGTGGCGCTGGGCTGGGCAGCGGTGTGCGGGTGGGTGTGCCACATGCCCAGGAAGCGACTGATGTTGCCGGTAGCCTTCCGGCGGGCGGTGAGGTGGCCGCTGACGCCGTCCAGGCCGTGCTGGAAGTAGGCCTCGGTCAGCAGGGAGTCGGGGGGCGGGCCGGTGGCCTCGTCGATGAAGATCACACCGGTGGCGTCGTCGACGGCGCCGAGCAGGGTGCCGCCGGATTCCACGCGCGGGCCCCGCACTCGGGCGCCGCGGCGGGCTTCCGCGCGCATCTCGGCCAGTGCGGCGGGGGTGATGCGCACGTCGTAACCGGTGGCCTCGTCCGTGGCGAGGGTGTCGTTGGGCCAGGTCAGCCAGCGCGGCCCGGACGGCTGGGTGCTGGTGGGGCCGGTGGGCATGCGGACGATGAGGACGGCCATGGTGTGCCGGTCGGCGGGTTCGGCCAGGGCGTGGAGGACGCCGGTCGCCAGTTGTCCGGCCAGTGCGGTGACGTCGGCGGCCGATCCGGTGAAGGTGGCGTCCGAGCAGCCGGGTTCGGGCTGGAAGAGCTCGGTCGGGGGTGTGGTGGGGAAGAAGTCGTCGATCAGGTCGTCGAAGGCGCGCGTAGCATCGGCGTGCGCGGCCAGCGCGGTGCGCCGCAGGACGTCCGTGCCACCGCCGGTGGCACCGCGGGGTGAGATGGCGGCGATGCCGCGGGTGGCGTGGTGGCCGATCATCAGTGTGGCCAGGTGGGGCCAGGGGGCGGTGTCGGTGCGGCGGGCGCGTTCGAGGTGGGCGCGGACGATGCGGTTGGCGGTGCAGTCCCAGATCAGGTCGAAGGTGTGCAGGTCGAGGGCGGACAGCCGGGTGGTGACGTTGCCGACGAGAGCTTCGACACGGGTGGCGTGGGGGTCGATCCGGTTGAGGCGGTCGGCCAGGACCCTCGCCTTGGAAAAGCCGATGTCGGCGTCCGTATAGGCTGGCGGGCCAGGATTCCGGGGTGGACGAGTCCGTGGTCGGCGACGGTGAGGTGCGCGGCTCCGGCGCGGGCGCACATGTCGGCGACGGGTGCGCCCAGGGCGCCCGCGCCCAGGACGAGGATGCGTTTGCCGCGCAGCCAGGCCGCGGGGCTGGCGTGGTCGCGTCGGACCGTGACCTCGGGCCGGGCTTCGTAGACGCGCATCCACCGGGTGCTCTGGCGGTCGAGCCAGTCGGTGCCGAACCGGACGACCTCGTCGCCGAGTTCGGCCAGGTACGCATGCCCGCTGAAGGCAGTGTCGGCGGCCAGGCGCCCGACCTGATCGGCGAAGTCGGGCAGGTGCCAGGCCACCAGGTGCGTCCGGCGCGGCCCGTCGCCGGCGATACCCCGCGAGGGGGTGCCCAGCAGCAGGTGCACCGGCGCGGCTGGGGTGTCCTCGTCGTCCCCGGTCGACGCGGTGGCGTCGGCGTCGGCGTCGGCGTCGGGGCACAGCAGGGTGCGGTTGTGGCCTGCGACGAATCCCGTCAGCCCCAGCAGCAGGCGCGGCGTGATGTGGTCGCGGGCCAGGGACTCCACCAGCTCGCGCGCGGTGAGCGGGTATTCGAACGTCAGGTGCTTCGTGGTGACGACGACGGGGGCGAGGAAGGCGCGGGCGCCGGCCGGCAGCGCGGCGCTCTCCCGCAACTGTTCCAGGCTGTCGGGCCAGGGGTCCTCGACGGCGAGCCAGCCCACGACGTCGCATCTGATGTCGTTGACCTGGTGCAGCACGGCGGCGCCCAGCCACGGCCCGTCCGGTCGTGCGACGGGCGCGTCGTGGCGGATCACGAGGAGTCCCGCGGTGTGGTCGGTCAGGGCGTTCGGGGGGTGCAGGGGTTCGCCGGGCTGGTCCAGTTGTCCCGCGGCGGCCGCCTCGAACCAGTCCAGGAGGCGGGTGATGAATCCGTACATGCCGTCGGCCGGATCCCACTCGGTCGCCGTCGAGCGGTACAGGCACAGGTGGCGGCCCCAGTTGACGTGCGGGGCGCCGGCGAAGCGGGTGTGCCGGGTTTGCACGCTGGGGGCGGTGAAGGGGAAGTTCGGAGGGATTCGCAGGGTGACCGCCTCGACGCTGCGCAGCCGCAGGCCGTCCTGGGTGGGCGGCAGGTTGGCGCAGCCGACGCTGACGCGGGCCTCGACGTACCCGTCGGCTGTGGCGGCCACGTGGGTGGCCGCCACCGATCCTCGAGATGCCTGGACGATCCGGTGCAGTTGGTCGAGGGCGAGCTGCTGGCCCTCGGTGAGTTCCAGGGTGGTGCTGTCCTTCACGCGGCACCGAATCCGATCTGTACCGCGGGCTCGGCCTTGTCGCCCCTGGCCTGCTGCACACCGGCGCGCGCGGCGTCCGTACCCCGCGGGTGCGGCAGGCCGGCACCGGCAGCGAAGGCCGCGGCCGGGTAGCGGGAGGCACCCAGTGCGGCCAGCAGCCGGCGTCCCCCGCCCGCGGCCTTCAGCATCCGGGCCTTGTTCTCCAGGTCGGCGACGTCCACCAGTTCGAGGCCCAGGCCTGGCTCCAGGGCGAAGACCACCGGACGGGGTTCCTCCTTGGAGGGGTACTCCCCCGTGCACAGCACCTCGTAGTCGGTGATCGACGCGTAGGCGTCCCGAGCCAGCAGGTGCGGCGGGTTGTTGCCCTTCTCGTCCTTCTCGCGGAAGGGCAACGAGCTGGCGATCACCCGGGCGTCCGGACTGGCATGCGCCTGGAGCAGGTCGAGAAGGTCCTGCTTGAGCTCCTCCTCGCCGTCCTCGCTCTCGGCGTACATGGCCTTCTTCGAGCAGTGGTGCGGAGAGAGCAGCACGTCCCATTCCACCCGGTCCGAGTTGCCTGCGGCTTCACTGTTCTCGAAGATCATCTTGATGATGGGGTAGGCGAGGTCGCCCAGGAACAGCAGTCGGCCGACTGTGCCGTCACTGACCTTCAGCTGTACCTGCAGGGCCAAGGACGTGTCGTTGCGGTCGCCGGCGCAGTGGTCCTTGAACGGTGCGTGGACGAACGCCTCGAACCGGTCCTCGACGTCCTGGCCGTCGATCTTGGTGATCACGTCGCCGGGGAAGGTGAAGTACTCGTCGGGCAGTTCGGCGTAGGAGTGCAGTTCGCGGTCCTCGTCGTAGCCGATGATGCGCACCCGGTCTCCGCTGGCCGGCTCCTTGCCGTCCTTGACGGCCTTGAGGGTGGCGTCCACGCGTCGCTCGACCTCGTCCTGGAAGCGCTGTGCGTCCTCGCACATCGGCTTGTCCTCGGACAGTTCGCGCCACAGCCGGGGCGTCGCCCAGATCTCCCCGATCAGGATGGGGCTCTCCAGAAGGTCGCCGAAGCCGCAGCAGTGGTCCGAGTCGGCGTGGGTCAGGGCGAAGACCGCCAGGTAGGGCGTCGTGCCGTCGGGTCGCGGGAGGGTCTCCTCCAGGCGGTCAATGACGGCGGCGACCACCGCGTCGTCCTCGTCGGCGGCCTTCATGTCCCGCAGGTCCACCTGCATGACCAGGTTGTCGCCGACCACGATCGTGGTGGAGTCCCTCGTGCCCACCGGCCAGAACACCACCCCCTGTCCGGGAAGTTCCGTCTCCACCATGTCGTACCTCTTCACTCGATGTTGATCAACTAGCGGTAAAAGCAGACAAATTCACTTCCAGCCAGATGTACCACGTGCCACTGACAACGCCGCCGTGATCAGGCAGCGAAGCGTTCAGACCTGGCTCACAGCGAGTTCGCCCGGGGCCTGGAGTCCGCTCCGACCTGCCGGTCGGTCGGCGGCGGTGGGCGGGCCCGGGACGTATGCGCTCTCGCGGCTCCCGCCGCCGTCCTCCCATTTCCGGTGGCGCGCCTTCAGCGTCGTCACGGTCGTCGTCCGCGGCAGGGCGCCTCGTCTGCTCCCTGGGCTTCGTGATCGCCGCCTCGAAGTCCTCGAGCACGTCGGACGCATGGTAGACAGGCACGAACCGCAAGGCAGGCGCCGAGACCGAGTTCCTGCATCGCGCTTGTGCGGTCAGTCCCACGTCACGGGTCATCAACTCGGCCCTGCTGGCATCCCGCACGCTTGGACGATCCGCCGGTCGACCCGGGAGGCCGACGCCGCTCGCACCGCGCTGCGGAGACGGCGCGACCGACGCGCTCGTGCTCGCCGCGGGCCCTTTGCCGGCCTGGAGCCTCATGCTCTGTACGGGAAGGGGGTGGCCGGTTTCCCTTAATCGCAGATCTGTTCACCCTTTCAGGCGTATCCGGCGGGCGGGGAAGTTCTCGTGGCACGGCACGGAGCAGCATGGGGGTGCCGGGCTGTTGCGGCAGCGGTCATCGCCGGAAGAGGTAGGGGATGGGTGAACAGATGGCGGGAGCTTGGCTGTCCGGTCCCCGTCAGCCGCTGCCGGTACAGCAGGAGTTGACGGAGGGCGGTTCCGTCGGCCTGTTGGCGCACGGTCGGGGACTGGAGCTCGAGAAGCTGGCGGCCGGACAGGTGTGCGGGGCCGTACGACGGCTCGGCCTGGGGTGAGCGGCGTGAGCACGGTGGAGTCCCCCGGCGACCTACTGGAAGGCGGGTCGGTGCCGGGCGCGGGACAGGGTGTCGTGGCCGTGTACCGCGAGCCGTACGGGCCGGAGCGCTCGTGCAGCGCGGCGGAGCTTCGGGGGGTGGTGCTGGAGGAGTTCGGGCCGGTGAGCGAGCCGGTGCCCTATCGGGGCCGCAAGGGCATCATCACCTACTGGCCGGTGGCCACCCGGGAGCAGACCGTGGTGTGCGGCAGCCTGCGGCAGTGGCGGCTGGCGGTGGAGCTGGACTTCCAGCCGGGCTGGGCGGCATTCAGTGCCGCCCCGGTGGAACTGCGGTGGCGGGCGGGAGGCCGCAAGCGCCGCTGGCGCCCCGATTTCCTGGCGCGCACGGCCGATGGCGTGCGCGAGGTGCTGGTGCTGGTGCTGAAGCCTCCTGGTCAGGAGAGCCTGCCCGCGTCGAGGTTTCAGGTGCTTGAGGCGGTGGCGCGGGCGGCCGGGTGGCGGGTCCGGCAGGTGCGTGAGCTGTCGGGTGTGCGCGGGCGGAATCTGGAATGGCTGGCCGGCTACCGGTTCCCCGCGGGCGACGAGGAGGGCCAGGGGCAGGCGCTGCTGGAGGCGTTCAGGGCACCGGCAGGTCTGCGGGCGGGGGTGGCGGCGAGCGGGCTGGACGAGCTGACCGGTCTGGACCTCGCTTACCGGATGCTCTGGCAACGGCAGCTGCTGTTCGACATTGCGCAGCCGCTGCTGCCCGATGCCGTGGTCTGGACAGCCTGAGGATCGGATGGGGCATGGCGGGAACAGGTGAGGATCAGCGCGCGGGATCACTGTCCATCGGGGCACGGGTGCGCTGGCAGGAGCGCGAGTGGGAGGTGGTGGAGTGGCAGGGGACGCAGGTCACGCTGGTGCCGCAGGACGATGGGGAGGCGCCCCGAGCGGTGTCGTACCGGTGGCTGGTGGGTGCGGAGGACTTCGCTGTCCTCAGTGGCGGTACGGCATCGGCCGTGAACGGCGCGGTCTTGGGCGGGTTGGGGCGGCAGCAGGACCGGGAGGAGGCTGCGCTGTGGCAGGCGCGCATGGTGGAGATCGACACCGGTCTGGCACCGGACAGAAGTGAGCATGCGCGGGGATTCGGGCCGGGGACGACGCTGGCCCAGCGGTGCGCCGCGATGTCGGCGCGGCTGGCCGCCGACGGCGTCCGCTGCTCCGCCCACACCCTCGCGGACAAGCGGCGCAAGTGGAAAGCGGCCGGGGAGAACCCGGTCGTCCTGCTGCCGCGGCCGCGGGAGGGGCGGCCGGGGGGCTTCACCGATCCGCGGTGTCTGACCGCCATGCAGGAGGTGGTGGCCCGGCGCGCACACGAGTCGGACGTGACCATCGACCTGATCCGCGAGGAGGTCGAGGATCTCCTGCACGCGCGCTACGGCGAGGAGCTCGGCGATCCGGCTGCCGTGGCGGTCCTGCTGCCGTCGCGTTCCACCTTCTATCTGCGGATGAAGGAGTCCGGCCTGGCCGATGTGCTGGGCCAGCCGACGCGGGCCCGGGCCGCCCTGGCCTCCACCCCGCCTCTGCCCCACGGCGGGCGCGAGGCCGTCCTGCGGCCGGGACAGGTGACCCAGGTCGACACAACGCCGCTGCGGATCCTGGCCCGCGGCGACGACGGCCGGCCTACCTCCACGGAGATGACCTCGCTGATCGACGTGGCCAGTCACAGCATGTGCGCGCTGATGATCACGCCAAGCCGTCCCCGGGACGCCGAGAGCGGACAGGCAGGCCAAGCGACCCGGGCGATCGACCTGACCCTGATGCTGGCCCAGGCTCTCGCGCCCTGGCCGGTGATGCCAGGCTGGGACCCGCTGAGCGCGGCCGCCGCCTCCAGCCTGCCGTTCGGGGCGCTCCGCGCGGCAGACGAGCGGTTCACCGAGGCCACCGCCGCCCGCCCGGTCATCCGCCCCGAACTGATCATCTACGACCAGGGCAGCCCCTACGTCAGCGAGCACTTCACCGAGGTCTGCGACCGGCTGCGCATCGCCCGCCGCCCGGCGCGCAAGAGGACCGCGCCCGACAAGTCGCTCGTCGAGCACTCCTTCACCACCCTCGCGCACCGCTTCAGCCAGTACGTGCGGCACGGCTGGCAGGGCCGCAGCCACAAGAAGCGCGGCCGCGGCATCGAGCAGATGCCGCTGTACACGATCGCCGAACTCCAGCAGATGGCCCAGGAATGGGTGGCTCTGGAGTACCAGCAGACCCCCGACGCGGGACTGCGCGATCCGTTCCGGCCCGGCATCGTGCTGTCCCCCAACGACATGTACGCCGTCCAGGTGGCCCGCAGCGGCTACCGGGCCGTGCCGCTCTCCCCCGCCCAGAACCGCTTCTTCCTGCTGTCGCGCTGGGTCACCCCTGGCAAGGGCGGCTTCATGATCAACTATCGGACCTATCAGCCCATCGCGCAGGACGCCGCCCACTACCGCGAGATCCTCCTGCGCGGCGGCTCGAAACTGCCCGGCCGGGAGAAGCAGTGGGAATGCCGCTTCAACCCCTACCGCCCCGAGCGGGTGTGGCTGTACGACCACACGGCCGACACCTGGGTGACCTGCGACTTCCGGCTGCGGTACCTGCTGCACGATCCGTGGACCGCGGACATGTGGCAGGAACACGTCGAGCAGCACCGTGCGGCAGGCGGAAGCGAGAAAGACGAGGAGGCGATCGCCCTGTCCCTGGCGCAGCGCGACCGGCGACGGCGCAGTCGCAGACCGCCACCCAAGCGCACCGGGGTCGAACCACCCTTCCAGGGGCTTGAGTTAGAGACCGAACAACCGTCCCAGGACCCATACGCGGATCTGGAGGAGTTCGACCTGTCGACCCTGCGGCCCTACCCGACGCTGCCCATCTCCCCCATGGCACCCCCGCCCGCATCCGCCCCGCCGGCGCTGCCCGCAGGCACCGGCGACGCAGACCGGCCGCCGGACAGCGGGCAAACTCCGCATCCGCTGGCAGGGCTCTTCCCCGACGACGGCGACAGCAGCAGGCCGCAGGCCCCCACGGCCGAAGTACCGGCAGCTGCCTACGAGGTCGTCGAAGCGGAGCTCCTCGATGACCTCGATCCGGACAGTGACGACGAGGCCGAGGACGACGTATGGGAGATGTAGATGACCTGGGGCAGGGGCCGTTAACACCGCAGCCGCAGGCCGGCCTCGGGAGCGGACGCGTTCTCCGGTCCAAAGTCGGCCTGCCGGTGTCGAGGCAGGAACCGCGATGAGAGAGAAGCGTAATGAAGGCATCCGTCGAACTGCGTGACAAACGTGAAGCCCGTCTGCGTCAGCAGCTGAAGGACACCCCGATGCGGCCTCTGCCGCTGTTCCAGCTCACCGGCTGGACCCACTTCGTCGACGAGGAGGTGGAGCCGCCCGTCCTGGCAGCTAGCAGCAGTCCCACTGAGGATAGGAAGACCGACGAACAAGCCATCGCCTACCACCGGCATCTGCGGATGGTGCCCACCGACGCGATGACCCACATGCAGGAGATGGTCGTCGAGGCAGTCCACCGCAACAGCGGGAGCCGTGAGGGCCTGATGGACCATGTCATCGACGGGCCCGCGGGCACCGGCAAGACCTGCCTGCTGCGGGCAATCGGGCGCACCGCCCAGCAAGAGATCGAAGCCGCCATGGGCGGCAGGCGCCAGAACACGATTCCGGTGGTGCACATCACCACCCCCGCAGACCCGGAGCCGAGGGTGAACTGGCTCTGGGAGATCGGATCCTACCTGGGTCTCAACCCTGAACCGAAGAACCTCGTGGAAGTCCTGGAGATGCGCAAGCACCAGGACGTGACCCTGTCGGTCAACTACGTCCTGGAGACGGCGCAGACCCGTCTGCTGCTCATCGACGACATCAACCGCGCCTCGCCGCAGCACCTGGCGAACGTGCTGCCCTACTTCGACTACCTGCGCGACAAGCTGGGCATCTCCATCGTCTTCTGCGGCACCGGCGCCAGCCACCGCCTGCACCAGGCCCGCATCCTGGCCGGAGAGCTGACCCGGGTCAGCGAGGAGAACCGGGTACGGCTCGAACAGGCGGGACAGCCGGCCCAACCCGTCTCCCCCTCACCCACCGCGCTGCTGCCGGTGACCTGGCTGCACCCTCTGCCTCTGGGCACCAAGAGAGAGGAACAGGAGATGTTCCGGCGCGTCCTGGCGAGCTTCGAGGCCGACCTGAGCCTGTACCGGCTTGAGGAGAACGCCCTGAGCAAACACGCCGCCACACTGCACCAACGCACCGGCGGCTACTTCAAAGCCCTCGCCCACGTCATCTCCACCGCCGCCGTCATCGCGATCCGCAGCGGCAGCGAGAACATCACCATGACAGAGATCGACGCCGCGACAGCCCAGATCCGCTACTGAAAAGAGCCAGAGCGGACAGCGGGCCGTTCACCTTGTGCCGGGAACTACCCGGTGGATCCGGTTTCGCTGTCGCCCCGCACAGGTGCTCTTTGCCGGCACTTTGGTGTAATCGACGCCGGGAAAGAGCCGGACGCGACTGTCATCGACGCGGATGCTGGCTGGCCGCAGAGGTCGGCCGAGAGGCGGCACAGCACGTCCGCTTCACGGCGGCCGTCCCCGGTGGTGTGCCAGAATCGGAACTGGCCGAAGCGGCGTTTCCCGTCGGCGGTCTCTACGAACACGGGCGGGTCCGGTGCGCGTCCCGGTCCCTCGGTGACCTGGGCGAAAAAGGCTTCCTGGCCCAGCCGGGTGCATAGGTCTACCAGTGAGGTTGCCTGGATTCTTCCCAGTTCCATGCCGATCTCGAACTTGGCGTGCATGATGCCGGGGTTGGCCCCGGTTCACCGGTACAAGGACCCAGCATCACAGCGATGGGATGGCATGAGAGTGGGGCGCCCGTGCGGGAACTACAATATCTGTCCACGGCCAAGCTGGACGACTTCTACGAGCCGCCTCGCAGGGGGCTGGTCGGCCGGTCCATGGAAGCGGAAGCCGGCGCACTTGGTATCAGTGCCCGCCTCGCGCTCGGCCCGGGGAACGCTGTGGAGCCCACGGTCACCGAGAGAGATGCCGAGCGGCTGGAGAAGGTCCTGAGGCATCTTCGGGAGAAGAGCACGGCTCACACTCATGAGCCAGCAACGTGCCAGGAGCTGGGCGCGGGCGCCTGGCTGGAGTTCTGCGGGCGCTTCCTCTACGGCGCGGCGGCAAGAGATCTCGGGCTCCGCGACCACGGCGTTTTCACCTGGAGGTCGCTGGAAGAAGGCCACTGCCAGCACCGTGACGACGAATTCTGCAGCAGTATCCAGCTGTTCCTCTGCGGTTCGATCCAGCACGTGCGGGACCACCGTGACCATCCGCCCAGCAGGATGGGGTCCGGCTCGGACTGGCTGCACGACCTGGCAGCGGATCTGGTCGCCCGTGAGGCCCGGGACGATACGTCGCTGCCGAGCCTGCTGGACTCCACCGGGATCAATGACCAGGAGTTCGCGGCTCGTTCCGCGTTCGCCATGCTCTCCGGCCACCGGACCGCCGGCTATCTGAGCGGGCACGCACGGGTACTGTGCAACTTCCCGCCGGAGCGCCTGCGGCACCGGCTGATCGTCGCGACCCCCTTGTACGTGGAGACCGGGCTACAGCCTCCGGCGGCGGGGGTGACCTCGGCCGCGCCACCCACGACGGGGTGGTTCGGACGCTGGCGGCGTCGGCGCGCATGACTCCTGTAGACGCGAAACGGGCCCTGGCAGCTTCGCGGAGTAGGGAGGGAGACTCCTCCCCCAGCAGGATCCCGACCTCGACGCTGTGACCAGTCCGGCCCAGGCTCCCGGCACGCAGTGAGGTAGGAATCGCGCAGATGTTGGGGGCCTACTCCCGCGTGAGGGGTGGCGCGGTGCGGGGCAGCGGCCTCTCTGGGCGAGTGATGACGAACCAGGCGGAGGAGGGGTCTGTTCGAGGAGGAAGTTCTGCCGGATGTGCGCGAAGAGCCGAGAGAGGGGTGCTCCGGACTGCCTCGTCGTCGGACCAGTCGAACATCAGCGCGGTGCTGCCAGCTAGCCGGACCTGGCTCTGACCCCTCCCAGATACAAATCTGCCCAGGGCCGGAATCAGAGGGACGGCATGCGGACGGTGCCTGGCCCGTGACAGGTACAGCGTTGATTCTCCTCGCGGGCCGTCTGGGGCCCAGAGCCAATAGCAGGTGACGGTACGTCACTGCGCCTACTTTGGGGAAGTGTTGGATTGAACACACTTTGTCTACTTGTGGGGCGCAAGAGGCCTTGTGTATGCCTTCCTGACAGGGTGGATCTGCCTGGGTCCAAGATCCAATGTGTCTCTGGGGAGGACATGTGAGTGCCGGGGCGGGCGCTATGGCCCTGTTGTTCAGTGAAGCGGAAGGCCGCATCCGGGTATCGCTGGCTGAAGTGCCGGAGGGCACACATGCTCTGTCCGTGCCGGTACGTCGTGAGGGGATGAACCGCGCACCGCGTAATCGCCGGGGCTTGCTGCGCATTCGGGAAGTCGACCTGGTGACTGCGCGGGAGCAGCCGGCCTATGAACCTCCGGAGACTTTGGATAGCCGGCATCTGGTGTGGGCGCTCTCGGCGCAGCGGCGCTCTTGGGCCACGGTGGAGTCCCGTTTCGGAGACAGGGCGTGGGATGTAGCTCTGGCGCTGGTGCGGTGCGGAGGTGTGGTCCTGCGTTGCGCGGTTGATGACGATCTCGAGCTCGCCGGTCCGTTGGCATGGCGTCTGTCTCATTCGTGGGCATTGCAGGCGGATGAGTTGTTGCAGGAGCTGCGCGGATGGCGGGATCCGGATGAGGTACGCAAGGAACTGCTTGCGTTGATGGCGCCGGTACCGGAGTTGGAGCGGGAGCAGGTGCTGCTGGATGCCTGTCCGGCGGGTTCGCCGCTGAGGGTGCCGCAGGACAGTGCGGTCGCGACCGAGGCGTGGACTGCCTATGAGGCGGCGGTGCGCGCGGCGTCTGTGTGGTGGCTGGCGTACCGGGACGGGGAGCGGTTGTCCGCCAAGGAGTTGGCTGGCCTTGCGTTGAGCGGGTCGAAGAAGTGGACCCCTCCACGGCAGGTGGCTTTCGAGAACCTGGTCGGGATGAGCTTTGACCTGGCGCTCGATGAGGCTGATGTCGATATTCGGGTGCGGGGGCCTTTGCGGTGGCGGGTGGGGTCGGTGGCTGCCGACGCTGCGGTGGCCAAGCCTTGGATCGCTCTGCCTGCTGGCGCTCTGCGGCTGGTGGGGGAAGTCGAGCACGGCGGGCGGGGCGTCTTCTTGGTTGAGAACTCCGATACGTTCGAACGCGTGTGCGCAATCCCGGAGGTCACGTCGCAGTGGCTGTGCATCTGGGGCAAGGGGTACGTCACCAACAAGCTGGTTGCCCTGCTGGAGTGGATGCGTCCGGAGCGGATGGCCATCTGGGGAGACCTGGATGCCGATGGGATTGCCATCATCGATGATCTGTCCCGGCGCTTGGACCGCAAGGTGCATCCGGTGGGGATGGAAGTGGAGATGTGGCGTGCCGGCCCCTACCGGGATCAGGAGCCGGAGCAGTATCCGAAAGCGCGCGCGCTGGCGGAGAGGATGGCGGCGGAGGGGCCGGTGGAACTGCGGGCCCTGGCGGCGGAGATCGCGGTCTCGGGCGAATCGTGTGAGCAGGAGCCGTTGCACCGGAAGGTGCTGCCTCGCTTGGTTGGGCTGTTGGAGGCGGTGCCGGCCGGTGGGTGAACAGCTCGCATTCGGGGACGGCGATCGGGAGGATCTGGCGGCGGCTGTTCAGTTGGCCAACTGGCGGGCGTTCATGGCTCCCGTTGCTGAGGATGCTGGAGCTGTGGCGCAGCACCCGGAGGTGGCGCGGGTGGCGCTTGCGATCCTGAAAGTGTTTGCCGAGCATGCCGGGGCGCACGGGCTGTCGAAGGCTGAGGTCGTGCAGGCATTGAAGGGCAATCCTTCGGGGTGGCCGGAGGAGCTGATCGATCGCCGTTTGGCTGTCCTGATCCGGCTGGGGTTCCTTGAGCCCTATCTTCTGAAGTCCCATCAGGACCGGTATGTCGTGCGGCCTGCAGGGCTGGCGGGTGCTTTGGCGGCTGAACGGCTGGCGGAGCACGGGGGTGTTGATGAGTTGATCTTGCTGTTGGATCGGGCGAGGGAGGTGTTCGATCGCAGCAATCCCGACCCCGAGGCGGCTCTGGGCTATCTGGTGTCGTGCCGGAACGCGCTGCGGGTTTTCGCTCTGGATTTGCAGCGGCAGATCGCTACCGGCACAACGGCCGAGTTGATGGAGTCCCATCGACAGCATGATCATCGGGGGTTCACGCGCCAGGTGAAGGAACTGAACAAGCTGGTCACAGACCGGTTCAGTGGTGACTGGGCGCTGGAGGAAGCTGGTTCGGCTCTGATCGAGGCGGAGCAGTTCTACCGTCTGCAGGTCATGGCCGCCGCGGACAAAGTGCTTGAGCAGGGCGGCGGCAGTCTGAACTTTGACGTGCTGACCGTGAAGGAGTACGACCACGCCGCGGTCCAGGGTGACGTCGAGCTGCTGTCGCAGGTGGGTACGGCACTGGTCGCCGACGTGCCGGCAGTGTGGATCGAGCCGGCTCAGCTTCTGGAGACAGTGGAGGGGTTCGCCCCGCGCGCGCGGGCACGCGTGCGGCCTCTCGTGGTCGAGGGCGACGACGAGGATGAGGACGATCCCTTGCAGTGGGCCGAGGATGCACACGCGCATCTACGGGAGCGGCGTCGGCTGCGGGCCGATGCGTTGTTGGCGGCAGACGAGGAAGTCGATCTCACTCAGGCGCTGTACGAAGCGGGATGGCCTGCGGCTGCTTCGATCATCACCGATGTGCTGGCGCTGAGTGCCGATCCTGACGAGCCCTATACGGTCGTGGTGGAGGACGGTTTGCTAGCCGATCCGGAGGCATCCGTCACCTATCTGCATCCCCTGCGTCTTCGGCGTCAGAATGTGGCTCAGAGGTCCGATGGGGGTTCGGATGGCTTCTGAACAGGACGCCATCCGTGAGGCGGATGAGGACAGAGCGTTTCAAGCAGCGTTGCTTCTGGGGCGGTTGCGGGCCGCTGGAGTGACGTCGGCCGAGACGACCGGTCCCGTGGCGTTTGCCGCTGCGGCCGCGGCCGCCCGGATCGGACGCCGGGTGATCCGCGTGCACGGGGTGGGCCGGTTGGCCGATGTGCTGGTCTTGGGTTGGGACGGTGAGACGGCACCGGTTGCCGACCTGTCGCCGGCGTTCCGGATTGGTTTGTCGCCGGTGCCGACCCTGGTGTGGGCGGCGTGCCTGCGCGCGGCGTGGCCGCGGCCTGAGCGCGCGCCGTTTCCTGGCGGGCCGTTTAGGCGTGCCGCCATTGTGGCGTTGTGTTCTCAACTGGGCGCGGACCGCGAAGCGGTGGAGCGGGCACTCGAGCGGACCTTGCCGGAAGCCGGCCTGATCTCCGTGGACGGGGACGAACTGCGGCTGGGGGCAGCCGTTGCGGCGTTTCCTGCTGTGGTGGTGGAGGGCCTGCGTCGCGGGCACCATCTGCTGCCGGCTCCCGGGGCGGATGAGCAGGCGAGCGGGGAGCCGGATTCGGCGGTGCCGCCGCATGAGGTCCGGACCGATGCCGAAACGGCGCTTGAGATGTCCGATGGATATGTGGTGCGGTCAGTGGTCGCCATACTGGAGACGGCTCGTCGGCCGGTGCCCCGGGGTGAGCTGCCGATGCTGGCTGATCCTGCGATGCGAGCCGCGGTGGAGCAGGCATTGCTGCCGTGCGGGCGGCAACTGCTGCAAACAGCGGAGGGCAACTGGGTCACCGGGTTTTGTGACCCGCTCGCCGATGCCCTGGTGGCCGAGGAGGTCGGGACCCTCGCCGCGGTGGACCGGGCCGTGCTGGCCCTGGTCCTGTTGCACACGGTGGCGATTCCGAGAGCTCGGGGGCGGCACCGGCACAACCGTTGGACGGGGGAAGCCCACACCGTCACTCTGGCGGAGCTCGCCTCCAACCGGCGGATCTCCAAGGCCGCGATGAGAACGGCGCTGCGCAGGCTGCGGGCGGCGGGCATGGTCGCGGAGACCACCACGGGCCGTTACCTGCCCGGCCCCGCGCTGGAGCGCATGAGCGAGGCCCGCAGCAACCTGCTCTGGGAGGACCTGATCCTGGTCGGTCGGCCCGGTGGGCAGCTGGCCGCCGCCATCCGTCGGCGGCGTGGCATCGAAGTCCCCGCGTCTCGGGGCGAGTTATTTGAGATCCCGACAGAGACGGACCGCATGTGAGTCAGCAGATCCCTAGTGCACGTGGCAAGCGGGGAGTGGTCGGTACCCGTCAGCTGGTCGCTGTCCAGACGTTCTCCATTGCCCGTCTGACCTCCCACCCGGTGGCGATCGTCCCCGGCACATTCGTCGCGGTGACCGGGCGGGGGCCGAAGGACTCCAATGAGTCGGGAAAGACCAGCTTCCTGTCTGCCCTGGCCCTCTTGGTGGGAGACCCGGAATGGCGCATGACGGGCGGTGGCTCCGTGCACGCACCCAAGCTGCTGTTCGAGCCCGTCACCGCCGGCGCATCGCCAGAGGTGAACGAGGCCGCCTCGATCGGCTATGTGGTGGGCGTCTTCGCCGAACCCGAGGATCCGCTGGGCAGCGCACACACCGTGTGGCTGCAGGTATCGGCCAAGTCACCGCACATCGAGGTACGGCACAAGGAAGGGGTGCACCTTCTGCTCAGCGGAGACGATCGCACCCAGCACGAGCTCGCTCCGGGGTTCTTCCGCGCCCTCGGTGGTAAACCCCTGGGGGCCACGGACTACGCGGAGGTCCTCTACGGCCGCGCCCCGCGTCTGCTGGCCTACATCATCAGCCGCGGCGGCATGCGGTCGCGGCCCTCTTTGCTGAAGCTGGATGCGGGCACCTTCACGCCCGTGCAGATCGGGGAGGCGCTGCTCGATCTCACCGGCAAGGCCGGCATGCTCGCCACGGACGTACAGGCCCGCAAGGATCTGGCTAGGACGCAGAAGAACCTGGCCGACAAAATGGCCGATGCCGAGAAGTCCTGGCACGAAGAGGAAATCATCCTTCATTCTGTCGAAACCCGGCAGCGGGCCCGGGTGGAGGCCGGCCGGGCTCATCTCTTCTGGCGACTGGCATCGGCACGCGCCGCCCTTGATGCCGTCGTCTACGAGCGCCGGATCGGCAGCAGCCTCGCCCGTGTCGAGGATGATCTGGCAGCTCTGGCTGCGCGGCATGATGCAGTGCAGGGCCAGCTCACCAAAGCCCGCGACATCGGCCAGCTCCGGCAATCGGCCCGTTCCGCACAGTTGCGCAGCGACGAGCATCAGCGGGAGGTGGAGGAGGCCAACGAGAAGGTGGGACTGCTTCGAGGCGACTTGAAACGGGCGCAGCAGGATCACCGCCAGGCGCGGCAGCAGGCCGAGGACTATGCCGGCCCCTCCCCCACCGAGCTCGCCCAGCACGTCAGCGACCAGGAGGCGCGTCAGCTCGAGGTAAAGGCGGAACTCCTGCTGGCCGAGGAACGTGTCAGGGCGCTGGAGGGAGAGCTCGCCGAGGCCCGGGAGGGGCGCACCGGCCAGGCGGGGGCGGCGTTGCGGGCCCTGGAGGGGGCAACGTCCCACCGGAGGGTAGGGCTGATGGCCACCACTCGCGTCCGTCCTGAGGCGCGGTCCCAGTGGGAGGCCCGCCTGGCGCCGTGGAGGGAGGCGGTGTGTGTCGCGTCCGATGCCCTGGAGGATGCCAGCCGTGCGGTGAGCACTCTGCCCGGGACCATCCTCATCTGCGGGCCGTCGAGCGAACCGGAAGCGACAGGTTCCGGCGCCCCGGATGGCTTGCCCGAGGGCATCCTGGACGCCGATCCCCTGGCGGTGCCGTTCCTGCATGCCCTGGCCGATGCCACGGAGGTGACGGTTCCTCCGCATGCCTGGCTGTCTGGGCTGGGGGTCCGCGTCATCGGAGGCTTCGAGAATCCGATCGCTGGCCAAGAAGACATCTGCGCCCACCTTGAAGGGCAGCGGGACCAGGCCCGGGCCCGGTGCACTGCGCTGGAGACCGCAGCCGACCTGCACCGTCGCCGGATCGCCGAACTGCGCCGGGACATCAAACGGGCCGAGGCCCAAGAGCTCGCACAGCGGCTCGTTCCCAAGATCCGCGACCTCGAGGACACCCACGCCCAGTGCGTTGCCGCGCTGCCCGGGCTGCGTACGTTGGCCAAAGAGGCAAGCGAAACAGCGCATGAGGCCCAGACGGCGCTCCTCACCGCGAAGGAGCGCGCAGACAAGCTCAAGGGCGAACTGCGGAAGCTGAAGGACGACAGGGCGCAGGCGACGCGGAGGAAGGAGAAGCTGGAGGAGCTCCGCAGAGGGTCAAGCACCGACCGGGCACGGATGATCTGGACGGGCTCTGAGGAGGAGGCTTTGGAGGAGCTCAACTGGAGTTGCCTGCCCGAGGACGAGCCCGGCGCGGAGTCGGCCGACGGCATCAACTCCTACGCCGTCGTACCGCGGGACACCGAGCGCCCGCCCGAGGTCCGCACCTGTGCGGACCTTCGCAGCGAGAGCCGGTCCCGACTGACGGCGGCGCTGACGAGGCTCGCCGCGGACACGGCAACCACCGGTGTGGCCACCGTGGAGATCGCCGACGCCCTGCACCATCACGAGGCGCACACCCACGATCCGCACGACACCATCTTCCGCGGCTCGCTGACCGCGCTGAAGACGTGGCTGGATGAGTACGAGGAGCGGGACGCAGGAGCTCGGGAGCAGGTGGAGGTGAAAAGACGGGAGCGGGAGGACGAACAGAGCTACCTCCACGACCTCGTCGAGGAGTCACGCCAGGCCCTCGAAGAAACCCAGGAGTCCATCAAGGAACGCGTGCACAGTGCGCTGCACCGCATCAGCAACCAGCTCAACCTACTGCACAAAAAAGAGGGGTACGCAGCCGACCTGCTCTACAGCGTAAGCGCGCCGGAGAGCGCCGAGGGCCAGTGGATCTGTCATGTCGTGCCCCGGTGGCAACGCAACCCCGGCGGCTCCTTGCTGGCCTACGATGCGCCCACCAACACCGCCCAGGAGAAGCTGTTCTCCATCCATCTCGTCCTGGCCGCCTTGCTGGCCGCACCCGACGCGCGGGGCCGCGTCCTCATCCTGGACGAACTCGGTGACTCACTCGGCGCGGAGCACCGTCGTGAAGTGATCGCCGCACTGCGTGACGCCGCGCTGGAACACGGCATCACCGTGTTGGCCACCTGCCAGGACGGCCTGATGGCGGACGTGGGGCCGATGTGTGGCCAGGTACTGCAGTTCCGCTACTACTCGAAATCCGACCCCTTGAACCGGCCCACTGCCATGTACGGCTTCGACGCCAACCGGCGGCGCGTCAAGCTCACCTTGAATGATCTCGTGGTCAGCCGATCCTGAACGACGTGTGCGCATCCGCCGAGGTCGCTGACCCAACCTCGGTACCCGCAGCCGGAGCACTGCGTTCCTCGTCATCTTCGTCCTTCCACCCCTCGTAACCCGTCATCAGTGTCCTCGAAGTCGTACGGCACCGCGGGATGCCCGTGCCTGTAGATACGCAGAGATCAACCTCCTTGCACCAGGCCGGCCAACCAACCAGCTTGTCACCACCGACCACGCCCGCAGCCACGCTCTTTGACCCACTCCGCTCCCCCAAGCCTCCAGACCACCCCTGACCAGCACAAACTCGCTCCACCAAGCCACCCGGCAATGGAAAATCCCACGGAGATCACTACATTCCGAAATGATCACTGAATTCGCACTTCAGAAGCGCTCTCCGCCCCGGAGCCTCCACGAAACCCCAGGTCAGCCAGATACGCCACAACGACTGACAATCCTGAAACGATCACTGGATTAGCAGCTCAGCGCATTGCGTAGGGAGTGATCCTTAGCGGATTCGTCACATCCCGGTCTACTTCTGCGACCCGGCCAGCCCCTGGCAACGCGGCTCCAACGAGAACACCAACGGCCTGCTGCGGCAGTACTTTCCCAAGGGCACCGACCTGGCCGCTCACACCCCCGAGGACCTGGCGGGCGTCGTCGCCGAGCTGAACAGCCGGCCACGCAAAACGCTCGGCTGGGAAACCCCAGCCCAGCGTCTCGCTAAGCTCCTGGCGACAGCCAGTTGACCTCTGTGTTGCAACGACCCCTGGAATTCGCCACCCGCCGGGGGCTTCGTGCTTCCCGGAGGAGTTCGCCGTGCCCACGTACGAGACCCTGCCGCGCTTCACCGCCGACCTGGACCGCCTCACCCCCGAACAGCGCCGCCGCTTCCGCCGGGCCGTCACCGCCTTCGTTCACGACCTGCGCGCCGACGGACGCTTCCGCGCCGGCCTCCGCGTCAAGCACCTCAGCGAGTTCCCCGGCATCTACGAACTGACCTGGTCCATGGGCACCGGTCCCGCAGGACGCGCCACCTGGCAGTACGGGCCCGCACGGCGTCCCGGCGCGCAACACATCATCTGGCGCCGCATCGGCGGACACTACATCCTCACCGGCCCCTGACCAGCCGGTGCGGTATGCCGGGTCGCAGCCGTACCCGCCCTCATCAATCAGTGGTTGAACGCATCCCGCTCCTACCCGGACCGGCTCTCCTCCTCCACCGCAGGCAGCGCAACTGACTCGCCCAGACCGAAGTTGCTGTCACACGCTGAGCGGGTTGGTCACGGGTGCAACCCGCGGAATCGGCGGAGTGGGCTGGCACTCCCGCCGTGCCGGGGCTGCTCCCGACAGAGCGGCGGGGCAGAGACGGGGCGGGCCACTCCACTGCGCGTCGAGCAATCGTTTCTGCTTGCTCCGATGGGGTGTGGAGGGGATCAGGCGGCGCGTGACACAGGGCATCCAAGTCGTCGTACCGCTTTCCCGCCCGTCCTTGGAGGTAACGATGAAACGGTTCCGGATCCTCGCGCTGGTGGCTCTGGCGCTCGCCGCGGCCGGCATGACGACCGTGGCGGTCGCGCAGAGCGACAACGGCACGCAATCCCCCGCACGCTCCGGCACGGGGGCGCGGGCCCCCTTCAACCAGGTGCAGGGCAGCCTGGTCTCGGTGCTGCCGAACACGATCCACGGGCAGGGAGTCCCGTGTCCCGCGGGGACAGTGCCCACGGGCGGCGGCGGCTTCTCCCCCAATGACTTCCTCGTCATGACGGAGTCGTTCCCGAGGGGCAACGAGTGGGTCGTGACGTACCGCAACATCGGCGGCCAGTCGGCGAACTTCCGCCCCTACGTGGTCTGCTCCACCCCTTGACGCCGGGCCGGGCTCGGGTGCGTGCGATGATGACGCTCCTTGAAAAAGCGGCTCTGTCCGCAGTTTCGTGAAGGTCATGGCTCGGTGAGGATGCGAGTCTTGCAGCACCGCAGGTCAAGTCACCGCAACGTTGATGAGACATCACAGCGGGCCTTCGTATTTCGCTTCGCCCGAAAAAGTTCCTCGTCTGTGTGACATCCGCGAGTTCCAGCTCCATTCAAGCGGGTGACCGCGTACAACCAGGACTGCTCTCGCGAGCGGACCCCAGCGGGCCCGTCGCCCGCCCCGGAAGCGCTGGCGGCTCAGTTGGCGCCCGCGTTGACCCTGAGCACCTGCCCGCTGACGTAGTTCGAGTCCTGCGTGCAGAAGAGGTACGCCGCGCCGGCCGCCTCGGTGGGCGTACCCGGACGACCGAGCGGGATGCGCGTCGCGGCACTCGCCGCGATCTGCTCGTTGATGCCGACCTTGATGTTGCGTCCGGCGATCTCCAGATAGGAGTCATCCGCGGGCGTGGCCTCGGTCATCCGGGTGAGGATCCAGCCGTAGGCGACGGCGTTGACGTTCACCTTGTACCGTCCCCACTCCTTCGCGAGGGCCTTCGTCAGGCCGATCAGGCCGGCCTTGGCCGAGGAGTAGTTCGCCTGCCCGGCGCCACCGTTGGTGGCCGAGACCGACGACACGTTGACCACCTTGCGGTGGTAGCCGGTCGGGTTGGCCTTGATGAACGGCTGCGCGGCACGCAGGATCCGGAACGGCGCCCGGAGGTGGACGTCGACGATCGCGTCGAACTGCTCGTCGCTCATCTTCTGGATCACGCTGTCCCAGGTGTAGCCCGCGTTGTTGACGATGATGTCCAAGCCGCCGAAGCTCTCGATCGCCGTGTCGACGAAGCGCTGCGCGAAGTCGTCGTCGGTCACCGACCCCATGCACACCGCGGCCTCACCGCCCGCCTCCCTGATCCGCGCGGCGATCTCCTCGGCCGGCTCGGGGTCCAGGTCGTTGACAACGACCCGAGCGCCCTCGCGGGCGAGCTTCAACGCAATCTCGGCTCCGATGCCTCGGCCCGATCCCGAGACGACGGCGACCTTGTGGTCGAGAGTTCCCATGGTCTTTTGGTCTCCTTCTTCTGTCATGCTTCTATCATGGTCGGGCGTGCCCGGTCGGCAGCCCTGGGAGTTGCGGCACGACGCCGCCTGGTCGATCCTGCCGCGAGGGCACCGGGGTCAGCAGCGCCGGGCCGCGATGCCGAGCGAGGGCGGCGCCAACGATGTCGTCGATGGCCCAGGTGCCGCGGTGCCGCTGGTCCACCAGCACCATCCGCGCCTCTGCCCTGATCGCTGGCGCGGCGCCGTCCTCCTGGCTGATGGTGAGGGCGAGGGTGAACGACGTCCGGCCGACCGTCGAGATCCACAGCCGGATGGCAAGCGGCTCCTGGCGGTACCAGAGCTCGTCCGCGAACTCGACGTCCTGCCGGCGTAGGAAGGCCACGACATGGGCCGGCGCCCCCGCGAGGATCCCGTCGGGCTTCTCGACACCCGGGATGACCGGCCGCCCCAGGAACGGCCGGCGCGCCTCGTCGATGATCCGGACCACGGACACATTGCTCACATGACCCACCGGGCCGAGGTCCGATTGCCGGAGGGCGACGTCGATGCGACGTCCGATCGATCGCTGGTCGTTCATCGCGCGGTGTACCCGCCATCCACGTGCAGGCAGGCTCCGGTGACGTACGACGAGTCATCGCCGGCCAGGAAGGCCACGGTGGCGGCCACCTCGGCCGCCTCGCCGAGGCGAAGCATCGGCGTGCGCGATGCCAGCTCGGCCTGCCAGGCCACATCACCTACCAGGCCGGGGAGACGGTGCTCGCCGGAATCGTCGCGAGCGGCACCTCCGAGGAGACCCGCGGCTGGCTCGTCGACCTGTTCGACTCCCTCTCGGTCCGGTC
>NZ_JBSGUP010000042.1:0-26420 GCF_053607985.1 Streptomyces sp. NPDC055078 | reverse complement strand
GCTCAGGGCCGCCCGAGCCCGCCGAGCCCGGTCAGCTCCAGCAGGGCCAACAGCTCCGGCCCCGCACCCCGTATCCGCACCCCGCGCCCGGCCCTGCGCGCGGTCAGCCGCAGCCTCGCCACCGCTTCCACGGTGGTGAGGTCGATGCGCTCCAGCGCCCCCAGATCGCACACCACCTCATCGGCCCCGTCCCCGTACAGCCCCCGCAGCCGCTCACACAGCGGCGGCACATCGGCGAGGGTCAGCCGCGCGGGCAGGGCGAGTACGACGGTGCCGGCCGGTTCAGTGGCTTCCATGCTCATGCTCATGAGACCGGCCACCGGGCCGTAACTCATCGGTGAGGGCCGGTTACGGCCCGGTCCCCGGCCCCGGCGGGGAGCTGCCGGGCCCGTTCACCGGTACGAGGGGCCGTCAGCGAGCGCCGCCCAGGGTCAGGCGATGCGGTCCAGGACGATCGGCCCCGGGGTGAACTCCGTACCGGCAGGGGCGATGGCGTAGGCGTCGGTGAGGGGCTGGAGGGCGTAGTCGAGCTTCTCGGGGGTGTCGGTGTGGAGGGTCAGGAGGGGCTCGCCCTCGGTGACGTGGTCGCCCGGCTTGGCGTGGAGTTCGACGCCGGCGCCCGCCTGGACGGGGTCCTCCTTGCGGGCGCGGCCGGCGCCGAGGCGCCAGGCGGTGAGGCCGATGGCGTAGGCGTCGAGGCGGGTGAGGACGCCGGAGGCGGGGGCGGGGAGGGTGTGCTGTTCGCGGGCGGTGGGGAGGGGGGCGTCCGGGTCGCCGCCCTGGGCCGCGATCATGCGGCGCCAGACGTCCATGGCGGAGCCGTCCGCCAGAGCCTTCGCGGGGTCGGCGTCGATGCCCGCCGCCGTCAGCATCTCGCGGGCGAGCGCGAGCGTCAGCTCGATGACATCGGCGGGGCCGCCGCCCGCCAGAACCTCGACGGACTCGCGGACTTCGAGGGCGTTGCCCGCGGTGCGGCCGAGAGGGGTGGACATATCGGTGAGCAGGGCGACCGTCCGCACCCCGCTGTCGGTGCCCAGCGCGACCATGGTGGAGGCGAGTTCCCGCGCGTCCTCAAGGGTCTTCATAAAGGCGCCGCTGCCGACCTTGACGTCCAGGACCAGGGAGCCGGTGCCCTCGGCGATCTTCTTGGACATGATGGAGGAGGCGATCAGCGGGATGGCCTCGACGGTGCCGGTGACATCGCGGAGCGCGTACAGCTTCCGGTCGGCGGGGGCCAGTCCGTCGCCCGCCGCGCAGATCACCGCGCCCGTGGTGTCGAGGACCCGCAGCATCTCCTCGTTGGAGAGCAGCGCGCGCCAGCCCGGGATGGACTCCAGCTTGTCCAGGGTGCCGCCGGTGTGGCCGAGGCCCCGGCCGGAGAGCTGCGGTACGGCGGCGCCGCAGGCCGCGACCAGGGGCGCGAGCGGCAGGGTGATCTTGTCGCCGACACCGCCCGTGGAGTGCTTGTCGGCGGTGGGGCGGGCGAGGGAGCCGAAGTCCATCCGCTCGCCGGAGGCGATCATCGCGGCCGTCCAGCGGGCGATCTCCGTACGGTTCATCCCGTTCAGCAGGATCGCCATCGCCAGCGCCGACATCTGCTCGTCGGCGACCTCACCTCGGGTGTAGGCGTCGATGACCCAGTCGATCTGCCCGGGGCTCAGCTCGCCCCGGTCCCGCTTGGTGCGGATGACGGAGATGACGTCCATGGATTCCTCCGTGAGTTGTTGGGTGGCCCGTGCGCGCGTTACGCGGGATTCCCGAGGTTTCCGGGGCCGAACGCCTGCGGGAACATCTCCCCCAGCGGCACGATCCCCTCCGGGGTGTCCAGCAGCAGCGCGGGCCCGCCGAACTCGTACAGCAGCTGCCGGCATCTGCCGCACGGCACCAGGCTCTCGCCGCGGCCGTCGACACAGGTGAAGTGGGTCAGCCGGCCGCCGCCGGTCGCCTGGAGCTGGGAGACGAGGCCGCACTCCGCGCACAGCGAGAGCCCGTAGGACGCGTTCTCGACATTGCAGCCGGTGACCGTGCGGCCGTCGTCCACCAGGGCGGCCACGCCGACCGGGAAGCCGGAGTAGGGCGCGTACGCATGGGTCATGGCCTCACGCGCCCGGGTCCGCAGCTCGGCCCAGTCGAAGGTGTCCACAGCGGGCGCCGCCGTCATTTGCCCTGGCCCTTGCGATAGCGCATACCGTCCGCCTTCGGCATGCGCAGCCGTTGCGCGGAGAGCGAGAGCACCAGCAGCGTCACCACATACGGCGTGGCGGTGACGAACTCGTTCGGGACGGTCTCGGTGGCGAGGTACCAGGCCAGCACCCCGGCCGCGATGACCGCACTGGCCCCGGCCTGGACGAAGCTCTTCCGGTAGAACTTCCACAGCGCGAGGGCCGCCAGGGCGACCACCAGCAGCAGAAGCAGGGCGTGGACGGACTCGCCGCCGTTGCGGAGCTGGAGGGCGTCGGCGAAGCCGAACAGGCCCGCGCCCATGGCGAGTCCGCCGGGCCGCCAGTTACCGAAGATCATCGCCGCGAGGCCGATATAGCCCCGGCCGCCGGTCTGGCCCTCGTTGTAGATGCTGGAGGTGACCAGCGAGAGGAACGCCCCGCCCAGTCCGGCCATACCGCCGGAGACGATCACGGCGATGTACTTGTACTTGTAGACATTGACGCCCAGCGACTCGGCGGCGATCGGGTTCTCACCGCAGGAGCGCAGCCGCAGCCCGAACGAGGTCTTCCACAGCACCAGGAACGTCATGACGAACAGCAGCGCGGCCACGATCGTGAGCAGCGAGAGATTGGTGACAAGCCCGCGCAGCACCCCGGCGAGGTCGGAGACGAAGAACCAGTCGTTCCGCTCGATGTCGCCGAGCCGTGCGGAGAGCCAGGGCACGGTGACGGTGGTGATGTCCTCGGAGGGCGGGGACTGCTTGGGGCTGCCGCCCCTGGCCGCCGCCTCGCCGCTGTTGAACCACAGCTTGGCGAAGTAGGTGGTGACACCGAGCGCCAGGATGTTGATCGCGATACCGGAGATGATGTGGTCGACGCCGAAGGTCACGGTGGCCAGGGCGTGCAGCAGACCGCCGAACATCCCGCCCAGCACACCGGCGAGCACACCGATCCAGGGGTCCGTCTGCCAGCCCGCCCAGGCGCCGAAGAAGGTGCCCAGGATCATCATGCCCTCAAGGCCGATGTTGACCACGCCCGCGCGCTCGGCCCACAGTCCGCCGAGACCGGCGAGACCGATCGGTACGGCCATGGCCAGCGCGGCGCTGATCTGGCCCGCCGATGTGATGTCCTGCGCGCCGGTGATGACGCGGACCGCCGAGAGGGCGAGCAGCCCGCCCGCGATGACCAGCAGGACGACGGGGAAGGAGAGACGGGTGCGCCCGCCCTTGCCGCCGCTCACCTTGGGGGCGGCGGGCGGCGGGGTGGAAGTCGCCGTGGCGCTCACGCCGACACCTCCTGCTGGTCGGAGTTACGGGCCTGGGCGGCGAGTTTCGCGCCGACCTGCCGCTGCTGGCGCTTGAGGCCGTAGCGGCGCACCACTTCGTAGGCGATGACGACGCACAGGACGATGACGCCCTGGATGACGCCGACGATCTCCTTGTCGTATCCCCGGAATTCGAGCCGGCCGCCGCCGCGCTCCAGGAACGCCCACAGAAGCGCGCCGAGGGCGATGCCGACGGGGTGGTTGCGGCCGAGGAGGGCGATGGCGATACCGGTGAAGCCGATGCCGACGGGGAAGTCACCGCTGTACTCGTAACTGTCGTTGAGCAGCGTCGGCATACCGATCAGACCGGCCATCGCGCCGGAGATCAGCATGGAGGTGACGACCATCTTCTTCACATTGACGCCGCTGGCCTGGGCGGCGGAGCCGGACTGGCCGACCGTACGGAGGTCGAAGCCGAAGCGGGTACGGGAGAGGACGAACCAGTAGGCGACGCCCGCGAGGACCGCGACCACGATGAAGCCCCATACGGGGGTCGGGGTGGTCGGGAACTCGAAGAAGCGGGAGGACTCCGGGATCGGCTTGGTGGACACCTTCGTCCCGGCGGTGTCGAGATGGCCGAGGCGGCCCTCCTGGAGGAGATAGCCGATGATCGCGGTGGCGATCGCGTTCAGCATGATCGTGGAGACGACCTCGCTGACACCCCGGGTGACCTTGAGGACGCCCGCGATACCGGCCCACATCGCGCCGACGATCATGGCACAGAGGATGATCAGCGGGATCTGGACCGGGCCGGGGAGGGTCAGCGCGCCGCCGAGCGCGGCCGCGAAGAAGGCCGCCAGCCGGTACTGGCCGTCCACGCCGATGTTGAACAGGTTCATCCGGAAGCCGACGGCGACCGCGAGTCCTGCCAGGTAGTAGGTGGTGCCCTTGTTCAGGATGTAGACCTGGCTGTCCGACTTCAGTCCGTAGTCGAACATGATGCCGAAGGCCCTGAAGGGCTCCTTGCCGGTGGCGGCCAGCACCAGGGCGGTCACCAGGAACGCGACCACGATGGCGAGCAGGGGGGCCGCGATCCCCAGGAGCACCCGCTCCTTGTCGAACTTCTTCATCGGTCCTCTCCCCCGTCCCGGGGGTCTGCGGGCGGCTCGGCGGAGGTGTCCGGAGGGGTCTCGGCGGGCGGCTCGGCCGGGGAATCGGTGGAGGTCTCCGTGGGGGTCTCGGTGGGGGTCTCGGTGGAGGTCTCGGTGGAGGTCTCCGTGGGCGGCTCGACCCGGGCGTCGGCCTCGACCGGGGCATCGGCGGGGGCCTCCAGATGGCCGCTGGCCGCGCCGGTCATGGCGGAGCCCAGCTCCTCCGGGGTGACCGTGGCGGGGTCGGCGTCCGCCACCAGCCGGCCCCGGTACATCACCCGCAGGGTGTCGGAGAGCCCGATCAGCTCGTCCAGGTCGGCGGAGATCAGCAGCACCGCCAGGCCCTCCCTGCGGGCCTCCCGGATCTGGTCCCAGATCTGCGCCTGTGCGCCGACGTCGACCCCCCGGGTGGGGTGGGCGGCGATCAGCAGCCTGGGCCGGTGGCTCATCTCCCGGCCGACGATCAGCTTCTGCTGGTTGCCGCCGGAGAGGGAGGCCGCGGTGACCTCGATGCCGGGGGTGCGTACGTCGTACTCGCGGACGATCCGCTCGGTGTCGGCGCGGGCGGCCTTGAGGTCGAGGAAGGCGCCCCTGCTGTTGGGCTTCTCGGTGACATGGCCGAGGATGCGGTTCTCCCACAGGGGCGCTTCGAGCAGCAGTCCATGGCGGTGGCGGTCCTCAGGGATGACCGCCATGCCGTCCTCGCGGCGCTTACGGGTGGGGGCGCGCGAGATGTCGTCGGTGCCGAGCGTGAGCCGGCCGGTGTCCAGCGTCCGCATGCCCATGATCGCCTCGACCAGTTCGGACTGGCCGTTGCCCTCCACGCCCGCGATGCCCAGCACTTCGCCCTGGTGGATGGTGAAGTCGATGCCGTCGAGCACCGCGCGCACGACGCCGTCGGGGTCGGTGGCGGTCAGCCGGAGGCCCTCGACGGTGAGCATCGGGACATCGGTGACGGTGGACTCACGGGTCTCGGGCGAGGGCAGTTCGCTGCCCACCATCAGCTCGGCGAGCTGCTTGGTCGTGGTGGTGGCGGGGTCGGCTGTGCCCACCGTCGTACCGCGCCTGATCACCGTGATCTCGTCCGCGACCGACAGCACCTCGCCCAGCTTGTGCGAGATGAAGATGACGGTCAGGCCCTCGGCCTTCAGCTCCCGCAGATTGTCGAAGAGCGCCTCGACCTCCTGGGGTACGAGCACGGCCGTCGGCTCGTCGAGGATCAGCGTCCGGGCACCCCGGTAGAGGACCTTGAGGATCTCCACCCGCTGGCGGTCGGCGACCCCGAGGTCCTCGACATGGGCGTCGGGGCGGACATTGAGGCCGTACGCGTCGGAGATCTCCCGGATCCTGGCGCGGGCCCGGTCGCCGATGCCGTACAGCTTCTCGGAGCCGAGGACGACGTTCTCCAGCACGGTGAGGTAGTCGGCGAGCATGAAGTGCTGGTGCACCATGCCGATTCCGCGCGCGATGGCGTCGCCGGGGTTGGAGAACGCCACCTCGTCGCCGTCCACCTCGATGGTGCCCTCGTCCGGCTTCTGCATGCCGTAGAGGATCTTCATCAGGGTGGACTTGCCCGCGCCGTTCTCGCCGACGAGGGCGTGCACGGTGCCGCGGGCGACGGTGATGTCGATGTCGTGGTTGGCGACGACCCCGGGGAATCGTTTGGTGATGCCGCGGAGACGCACGGCATGGGAACTGCTGGACGCTTTGATGGCGCACTCTCCAGGGCAGGGGCGGAGGAGCAGAGGCGTGGTGGCGAAAGTTACCGCGTAGCCCGGAAACTACGCGCGTAGCGCCGCCAAATCGTTGAGGTGCCGGACACACCGCGCCGCCCGGGCCCCGCGCGCTGCCCGCGCGGGAGATCCCGGGCGCCGGCGGGCCGGGGTCCGGGAAGCGGTCGGACCGCCTCGCCGGGCCCTGGCCGGACGGCCGGTCAGGTCGTGGTCTTGACCTTGATCTCGCCGTCGACGATCTTCTTCTTGGCCTCGTCCAGCTTGCTCTGGATGTCCTTCAGATGGCCACCCGTGGTGGTGAGGGTGACACCGTTCTCGGCGAGCGAGTACGTGGTCGTGCCGGTGATCGGCTTGCCGTCCTTGACGGACTTGGACAGCTCGAACACGCCGGTGTCGACGTTCTTGACGACCGAGGTCATGATCGAGGCCGCGTACTTGGACAGGGCCGGGTCCTTGGCCTGGTCCGAGTCGACGCCGATCACCCAGGTGCCCGGCTTGGCCGCGACGGCCTGGATCGAGCCGGCGCCGGAGCCGCCCGCCGCCGCGTAGATGACATCGATGCCCTTGTCGAGCATGCCCTGGGCGGCGGCCTTGCCCTTGTCCGGGCTGCCGAAGCCGGAGAGGTCCGTGCCCGTGGTCAGATACTGGATCTGCACCTTGGCCTTGGGGTTGGTCTCCAGAACGCCCTGCTCGAAGCCCGCCGCGAACTTCTTGATCAGCGGAAGGTCCACACCGCCGACGAAGCCGATGTTGCCGTCCTTGGACTTCAGGGCGGCGGCGACACCGGCGAGGTAGGAGCCCTGCTCCTCGGTGAAGACGATGTTGTCGACGTTCTTGGCCTCGGAGACCGAGTCGACCAGACCGAAGCTCACATCGGGGAACTTGGGCGCGATCTTGTCGATCGCGTCCTTGTAGGCGAAGCCGACGGCGACGACGGGGTTGAAGCCGCCCTCGGCCAGCGAGGAGAGACGGGACTCGCGGTCCGCCGGGGTCTCACCGTGCTTCGCGGTCAGTTCCTTGGTCTCGGCGTCCAGGTCGGCCTTGGCCTTGTCGAGACCGCGGGCCGCGGAGTCGTTGAAGGAGTTGTCGCCACGGCCGCCGACGTCGTAGGCCATGCCGATCTTCAGCTTGCCGTCCGAGTCCGATGACCCGGTCGATGACTCACCGCACGCGGTGGCGGTGACTGCGAGGGCCGCGGTGGCGATACACGCGGCAGTGAGCTTCGATACCCGGCGCAAGAGGAGGGGTCCCTTCGAGACTGACCGAAAGCGCCTCTTCTGGCGCTGGTTTTGCGGTGATAGTAACGCGCGTAGATGTCAGTTAAAGACCCGTTCATGAGTCGTTACCGGATCGTCGTTGAACCCGCGAGTGGGGCGGGGCCCGTGCGGGGCCCATGCGGGGTGCCGGGGGGCGGGGGTGCGGGGGTGCCGGGGCGCGGGCAGCCCGTGAGCCCCGGGTGCACGGGGTTGCCGGTCCGTCCTCAAGCGCCGGACGGGCTGGGATGGCGCACCCGGTCCCGCCGGAACGCCGGCGCCCGAACCCACGTGGCGAGATACGCCCGCGAACCTGGGTGCCGGTCCGTCCTCAAACGCCGGACGGGCTGGGATGGCGAAGCCACACGCCGCCGCGGCCCCCGCACCCGAAGGTCCGTCCGCAAACGCCGGACGGGCTGGGATGGCGCACCCGGTCCCGGGGAACGCAAGCGTCCGATCAGGCGGCCCTGTCGCGGTTCTTCCAGAGGTGCTCGCGACCGGGCGCGTACGCCTCCTTGTGGGACAGAACAAGCCCGTTCGCCCGGAGGGAGTCCAGCGTGCGCGACGGCGCAGAGCCGGCGGACATGTGGGTGTCGAGCAGTTCGAGCACCTGAGCGTAGCCTCGAATCGGCGATTCTCCGGTATGGAACTGGTACCACCATTGCCCATTCAGATATTTCGCCACCTCCTCCGCCAGCATCGTGTCGTCGCGCAAGCCGGTCAGCGCGCTGATCCGGGCACGCAGCCCCAGGGAATCCAGCACATGATCCACCATTTCCCTTGAGGTCATCGAAGGGAGGATGCGCCCCTTCGCCGAGAGCAACGAGTACGCCACGGGAGTCTCGTGGACAGGGGAAATCCAGACGCTTTGATTGGCCACGTACCCCAGGGCGAAGAATGGTTGAGGCGATCTGTCGACTCGAACTTCAGGGATCACAGCCAATTCATACATCCCCGCGCCGACGCCCTCACTCTCGTTGAGAATGGCCAGTTGCTCAAGGTCGACCAGGCAGACGTAGACCTCAAGCTCCACATTTTCACACAGACTGTGCCCCAGCAGGATTTCGCCGTACAAGTACCCGTGACCGTGGAACCGGCAGGCAGCGACGTCGGCTCCTCGCAGATACCCTCTGATCACCGGCAGGCAGAACCCATTCGTTTTGCCATGCCGTAGGGAATAGTTGAGCAGCTTGGTCAGCAGAGTCGACGGGTTGCGGTTGGCGCCGTAGGCGAGTACGGGGAATCGTTGGGACAGGTCAGGGAGGCCCAGTTCGCCGAGCAGTTCTTCAACGTGGAGGCCAGAGCTTCCCGGCATGACCAGGTACTCGCCGTCTTCGCCGGCCGAGATGGGCAGGACCCGGTCACCCCAGAGAAGGTAGCTCTGGTCCACGGAGACGCCCGGGTAGGTCTCGGGGAACTTGCGAGCCGGCTGCCAGTCGTACACGGAAGTGCCCAGGGCGCGAATTTTGTCGAGTTCGACATGGTTCATCAAGCGGAAACCCTCCTTCTGACGGGCGCCTATATCTGCCGCAGCCCAGGAGGTGCATGCGACTCGCGCCTGCGTCGCCCGCCGTGGATTCAGGACCCCGGACCGGACTCCCTCCATTTCCAGCGGACGCGGTACCGGGCATGGATGGGAAGCCAATCGGTCTTGAGCGGGGTGACGTGCCAGTAGACGAGGCGGCCATCGTCAAGGATGGCGGGCTTGTCCCGTGAGGGCTCGACCCGCGACCTGCCGCCCGTCTGCACGTATCCGAAGACATCGGTGCATCGATATTCCTGGGCAAAGACCAGAATGATGGTCAGGGATTTAGTGGGCCGCTCGATATGGGTTTCGAAGTAGTCCTCGGCCTGTCCGTCGTATGCCCCGGAAAAATCAACTCTGTTGATCACGCGAGAGGTGACGCCCTGCGGCAGATCGGACAGCGGAACGGCCACGGCCTGATTGACGGCCATATGTGTGGAGTCGTATTCACCGGACTCATAGGGATGGCTTGCCGAGCGGGCCGATAACTGTCCGCGAGTACTGTAGATGGCGACGAGGCCGTTACCCTCCTCTGATTCCCGTTGTAAAAGATACGCATCGGTGAGAAGCGCGGTTCCGGGGCTCTGCGGGTCACGGCTCGGGCTGCCCTGAAGGTTCACGACCTTCACCAGATCCTGGATGCTGAAGGATTTCCCCTCGTCAACGTCCCCGTACCGGAGAGGGCTTTCGAGATCCGGAAGCCTCCTCCTTCTCCATTGCCACGTCCCCTGGGCTGCTGCGATCACGATCGACGCCACCACCGCAATCGCTGCCACAATCGCTTCTGCGCTCATCTCAGATTCCTTTGGCTCTCTGTCGACTGGTCAGTGCCGGCGTTGAGTTCAGCTCTGTAGATGGGGCCAGTGGGGGGCATGCACCATCATGGCGGACCAGCCGCGCGCGGGCACCCAAGTGTGCGGAATTGGTGACCATGGGGTGCTGGTGCAGGGAGTTAGCTGCTGGAGGGGCTGAGGGACAGCCGTCAGGGCTCGATGAGGCCCGTGCGGATGGCGTAGCGGGTGAGTTGGAGGCGGTCGCGCAGGCCGAGTTTCTGGAGCAGGTTCGTGCGGTGGCGCTCGACCGTTTTCACGCTGATGACGAGGTGGTCGGCGATCTCCTTCGAGGTGTGGCCCTCGGCGACGAGCTTGAGGATCTGCTCCTCGCGTTCGGTGATGGGCCTGGCGGGCAGGGGGTCGCCCTGGCGGGCGCGGTCGAGGTACTTGCGGATGAGGGTGGTCTCGGCGCCGGGGTAGATGAAGGACTCCCCGCGGATGGCGGCGCGGCACGCCTCGACGAGGTCCCGGTCGGCGACGGATTTCAGGACATAGCCCGAGGCCCCGGACTTGAGGGCCTCGAAGAAGTACTGCTCGTTGTCGTACATCGTCAGGATCAGGATGTGCAGGTCCGGGCGGAGCCGGGAGAGTTCGCGGGCCGCCTGGAGCCCGGTCCGGCGGGGCATGGCGATATCGAGAATGACCAGGTCGATGTCGGTGGTGCGGGCCCGGGCGACGGCCTCGTCACCGTCGTCGGCCTCCGCGACGACGGTGAGGTCGGGTTCGCTGTCGAGGATGAGGCGTACTCCTCGGCGTACGAGGGCGTGATCGTCGGCGAGCAGGATACGGGCGGGGGCTGGGGCGGGTGTGGCGGCTGAGGCGGGGGCGGTCATCGGACGGTCTCCTTCGCGGCGGCCTCCTGCGCGGACGTCTCGTTTGCGGACGTCTCCTTTGCGGACGTCTTCTGCGCGGCGGTGACGTCCAGGCGCACCTCGGTACCGCCCGTCCGGCCGGTGCCCACGTTCAGTTCGGCCCCGATCAGGAGGGCGCGTTCGCGCATGCCCTGGATGCCCGCGCCTTCGGCGGCCCGGCCGAGTCCCTGGCCGTTGTCCCGGATGAGCAGTCCCGTACCGCCTCGCGGCAGGGTGCGCAGGCGCAGTTCCACCCGGTCGGCGCCCGAGTGGCGGGCGGTGTTGGTCAGCCCTTCCTGGGCGACCCGGTAGAGGACCAGTTCGGTCTCCCGGTCCAGCGCGGGCAGGCCGGGGCCGATGGTGGGGAGCACTTCGAGGCCGGGGGTGGTGAACTCGGCGGCCAGGGCCCGCAGCGCGCTGTGCAGCCCGAGTTCCTCCAGGACGCCGGGCCGCAGCCGGCGGGCGATACGGCGGATCTCGTCCAGGCTGGCGCGGGTGGTCTCCTGCGCCTGGTGAAGGTCCTCGCGCACCGGCGCGGGCGCCCGGCCGGCGGCGTGCTTGAGCTGGAGCAGAACGGCCGTGAGGGTCTGCCCGATCTCGTCGTGGAGTTCCTGTGCGATACGGCGGCGTTCCGCCTCCTGCGCGGACAGCACCCGGCCGCTGCTGATGGCCCGCTCGGCTTCGAGCCGGTCCAGCATGGCGTTGAACGTCTTCGTCAGCTCGGCCACCTCGCCGTGGCCGGTGACCTCCGGGCGGGTGCCGGGCCTCAGGAGATCCGCGGTGGCCATGGCCCGGGTGACGCGTTGCAGGGGGGCGAGTCCGATCCGTAGCAGGGCCGCGTTGGCGATGAGCATGGCGACCAGCCCGGCTCCCAGCACCAGGGCTTCGCCGAGCAGTACGGGGGTGGACACCGTGACGGGGCCGAGCAGCAGCAGGACCGCGACAATCAGAACGGACGCGTTGAGGAGGAAGATCCGCCAGTACAGCGACATGCTCGCGCCTTTCTCGATGGGGCTGCCGGGCTCCCATGGCCCGGTGAGGCTTCCGATGCCGGGCGGGGCTCCCGTTGCCCGGTGAGGCTTCCGTTCCCCGGCGGGGCTTCCGTTGCCCGGCGGGGCTCCCGCGCTCTCCGGTGGAGCTTCCGCCGCCCCCCTGCCCGGCTCGGCCGTGACCTGCCCTGATCCGCACTGAACCGTACCGACCAGCACTGACCTGCACTGACCTGCACTGACCTGACCTGCCCTGACCTGCCCTGACCTGCCCTGACCAGCACTTCCCCAGTCAAGCGTGACCGCTGACGGCACCGGCTGTCCATCCGTGGCGGTCAGCCGCTGCCGTTCCGGGATGGTTCGGCGTGTCCGTGTTCGCCGTGCCAGCGGGCGAGTCTGCCGCGCCGGCCGATGGCCCGCAGCCGTTGTTCCGTGGCCTGCCGTACGGCGGGCGTGGTGATCAGCAGGAGTCCGTCACCGGCTCGTAGCACCGTGTCCGCGCGCGGGACGAGGCTGGTGCCGTCACGGACGATCAGGGTGATCACCGCGGGTGACGGCAGCCGCAGCTCGAAGATGGAGACGCCGTGCAGCCGGGAGCCGGCGGGGACGGCGACGGTCAGCAGATCCGCTTCCAGTACGTCCAGCGGCGCGCTCTCCACCTGGATCTCCCGCAGCGCCCCGGGCCGGGTGAGACCGAGCATCCGCGCGGCCCAGGAGAGGGTCGGTCCCTGGACGAGGGTGAAGACGACCACGAGGACGAAGACGATGTTCAGCAGGTGGTGGGCACCGTCGACGGCGGCGACGATGGGGAAGGTCGCCAGCACGATGGGGACCGCTCCGCGCAGCCCGGCCCAGGAGATGAACGCCTGCTCCCGCAGCGGTATCCGGAAGGGCAGCAGGCACAGCGCGACGGAGACCGGCCGGGCGACGAGCAGGAGCACGAGGCCCACCACGAGCGCGGGCAGGATCGCCGAGGTCAGTTCGCTGGGGTCGACCAGCAGGCCGAGCATGACGAACAGGCCGATCTGGGCGAGCCAGCCGGCGCCTTCGGCGAACGAGCGGGTGGCGACCCGGTGGGGCAGCTTCGAGTTGCCGAGGACGAGGCCGGACAGGAAGGCGGCGATGATGCCGCTGGCGTTCGCCACCCCGCCGGCGGCGAAGGCGATGATGCCGAAGCCGACGGTGGCCAGCGGGTAAAGACCCGTGGCGGGCAGCGCGATATGCCGCAGGGCCGCGACCCCGAGCCGGCCGATGAGCAGCCCGATCGCGGCGCCGACGACGATCTGGAAGACGACATCGCCGAGAATGGCGGCCGGGGTGGGCAGGTCGACGGTGGCGGTGGAGAAGACCAGCACCAGGATGATGGTCGGTGCGTCGTTGAACCCGGACTCCGCCTCCAGCAGCCCGGTGACCTTCCGGGGCAGGGGCAGGGAACGCAGTACGGCGAAGACCGCGGCGGCGTCGGTGGACGAGACGATCGCCCCGAGCAGCAGCGCCAGGCGCCAGTCCATGCCCAGCAGCAGATGCGCCCCGGCGGCGGTGACGGCGACCGACACGGCCACCCCGGCGGTGGCCAGCACCCCGGCCGGGGCGAGCAGCCGCCGTACATCGCTCCACCGGGTGGTCAGCCCGCCCTCCACCAGGATCACCGCCAGGGCCGCTGTCCCGAGGGCCTGGGCGAGCTGGGCGTCGTCGAACTCGATGCCGAGCACATCCTCCCCGGCGATCACCCCGACGGCGAGGAAGAGCAGCAGGCTGGGCAGGCCGAGCCGGTGGGCGGTGCGAGCCGCGGCGATGCTCGCCATCAACACCGTCCCGCCGATCAGCAGGACGGTGTACAGCTGCGGCAAGGTCATGCGCGCCTGCCGTGCCCTCGCGGGCGGCGCCGGGCGGGGTCGAAGAGGTTCGCCGCGCCCCCGGCCATGACCAGACCGGCCGCGAGCAGCAGCCCGTGCCCCTGGACAGCACCGAACGCCAGCGCGACGACGGCCAGGGTCAGCGCCGACCAGGCCCAGCCCCTGCGGTACTCACGAGGCCGCCGGGGACGGCCGTTGCCCAGCCCTTCGGCGAAACGGGGGTCGTCGGACCTGAGTCTGGCCTCCAGGTCGGCGATCTTGTCGTCATCGGAGTCCGGCATGGCTCCTCCTCACCGCCGCTGGGCTCTCGGGCACGGGTCCGGTCACCTTCGGCGTGGCTGCCCCGGCCCTCCCTCCGGCCGGTGCCCGGCAGGCGCCCCGGTCCACGCCCTGGTCTGCTCTTTCACCCCACCCTCACCCAGGGCACCGGCCGCGCGCATCGGGGCCGGCACCCATCTTTGGGAAGCGGAAGCGGAAGCGGAAGCGGAAGCGGAAACGGAGGCCGGAAGCCCTCGTAGGTATCCCGGAACGGTCGGATCCGCCCGCCCATGGACACACCGAGCCGCCGTCGGGCAGGGACACCGACGGCGGGCAGCGGGAGCGGCGGGCGGCGGGAGCGGCAGGAGAGGCGAGAGGGGGAGCGGCGGGGCTATGACCTCTCGGTGCCGTCGAGAAGGGCCGCGGCGGTGAAGAGTTCGACGCCGACGCGAATCGATTCCTCATGTGCGTCGAAGTCCCCGCGATGGAGGTCGTGCTTCGTCGCCTCCCCCGGCGTCCGCACCCCGAGCCGCGCCATCGCCCCGGGCACCCGCTCCAGATACCAGGAGAAGTCCTCACCGCCCAGGCTCTGCTCGGTGTCCTCGATGGCGCCCGCGCCCCGGCGCGCGGTCTGTGCCTCGCGCAGCAGCTCGGTGACGGCCGGGTCGTTGACCACGGGCGGGACCCCGCGAATGTAGTTGATCTCCGACTTGGCCCGGTGGAGTGTGGCGATCTCGTCGATGGCGGCGTGCACCAGGTCGGGGGCCTCGCGCCAGCCCGGGAGGTCCAGGCAGCGCACGGTGCCGGAGAGTTCGGCGTGCTGCGGGATCACATTGCAGGCGTGCCCGGACTCGATACGGCCCCAGGTGACGGCGAGCCCGGACCGCGCGTCGACGCGGCGGGCGAGCAGCGCCGGGACCTCGGTGACGATCTTCGCGGCGGCGGTGACCAGGTCGGTGGTCAGATGCGGGCGGGCGGTGTGGCCGCCGGGCCCGTCGAGGGTGATCTCCAGCCGGTCGCAGGCGGAGGTGATCGGTCCGGGCCGCAGCCCGATGACCCCGGCGTCGACGCGCGGGTCGCAGTGCACCCCGATGATTCTGCCGACTCCCTCCAGGACCCCCGAGTCGATGGCGTCGGGCGCACCGCCGGGCAGCACTTCCTCGGCGGGCTGGAAGATCAGCCGTACCGGCTGGGGCAGCAGTCCCCGCCGGTCCAGCTCGGCGAGGACGAGTCCGGCGCCCAGGACGGCGGTGGTGTGGACGTCGTGCCCGCAGGCGTGCGCCCGGTCGGGAACGGTGGAACGGTAGGGCACCCCGGTCTTGGTGTCGGGGATGGGCAGTGCGTCGATGTCCGCGCGGAGAGCCAGAACCGGCCGTTTCCCGTCCCCTTCGCCGATGTCGCACATGAGTCCGGTACCGACGGCGAGCACCTGGGGCCGGAGCCCGGCCCGCTCAAGACGCGCCTTGATGGCGGCGGTCGTACGGAACTCCTGATTGCCCAGCTCGGGGTGCATGTGCAGGTCGCGGCGGAAGGCGATCAGCTCGGTACGGAGCGGGTCGGACAGGGTGCCGGGCAGTTCGGACGGCATGCCGGGCAGTTCGGCGCTCCCGGGCTGATCGGCTCCAGAGATTTCTGACTCACGGGACATCAGTTGGTTCACCTGTTGAAGGGTAGGCCCAGGCGGGGGCCAACTGGCCGCTGATCTACAAAATTTCCATCCGATAGACGCAGAAAAGAAGACCCCCAGGCGCATGATTGCGCACACCTGTGGGTAAACTCCGCCTCTTTTCGACGGTACCCCAGTCCGGGAACCTCCGCCTTCAGGACTCCGTCAGGCGGGAGCGGGCAGCCTACGGACGTCCGTCGCGGTACCGGTCACGCCCGCGAGGAAGCCCTGCGCCCGGGGCGAGGCGCTGTCTCTCAGCCACTCCGGGGCGATGTCGCAGACCGCCACGGTGACGCCGGTTCCCGCGAGCGCCGGCGGGAGTGTGTGCACCACGGTGGACGGAAAGCTGACGACCGTGGAGCCGATCGGGCCCCGGCGGGCGATCAGCTCCAGGGGCAGATCGGGCCGGACGATCTCCAGCCCGGTCTCCACGGCGAGCCGGTGCAGCTTGTACGGGTTTTCGCGGCGGTGGGCGAAGTACCGCGTGGCCCCGTGCGTACGGGCGAGGGCGGCGACCGCCGCCACATAGCGGTCCTGGTCCACCACGCCCGTCTCCACGAGCGAGGTCCCGACGAGATCGGCGCCCCGTATGACCCTCGGCGGACCGAAACGGGAGCGGGTCCAGGCGAACGGGTTCCGGGTGACGGTGATGCCCGGGGGCGGCTCCACGGGCATGGCGGTGAAGACCTCGACCGTGCGGGCCGACGTCGGGGTGAGCCTGCGCCGGGCCAGCCGGGTGACCGGCGCGAGCACCAGTTCGCGGGGGCCGCGCCTGCCGCGCCGGTGCCAGCGTACGAACTGCTCACCCCGGGCGAGCTGGGCGGCGAACTCCATGGTGGCGGTGCCGTCGTCCACGATGGTCAGCTCCTTGCCGCCCGCGAGGGTGAGCAGCAGTTGCACATAGCGCGAGAACGGGTCGCCTATCACGATCCGCTCGGCACGCCGCAGCATCGGCGCCAGCTCCCGCACAGTCCGCAACGGCGCCCCCACCCCGCCGCGGGCCTCCTGCCGGTGGACCGTGAACCCCTCGTTGTGGGCCAGCTCGGCCATCCGGCGCAGTTGGCCGCGTGACATGGGGTCGGTGGGGGTGAGGACGACGATGACGAGGGAGTCCGCCGCGCGCGCCGCGGGGGGTTGGGCGTGGGCCCACTCCAGCACGTTCAGGAGCTGGACCGGGCTCTCGACGAATGCGAGGTTCACGTGGGGGTGCCTTTGGGTTGGGGGTGTGGGTGTTGGCTCGGGCCCTTGGGCTTGCCGCCCTCCCGGGGCTCCGCCCCGAAACCCCGCGCCTCAAACGCCGGCGAGGCTGATTTTCCCTGCCCCTGGTGCGCAGCCTTCGGGCCCGACGAGGCTGGAATTGCCCGACCCAGGTGCGGAGCCCTCGGGCAAACCCAGCCCGTCCGGCGATTGAGGACGGACCCCGAGCACCGGGCACCCGAGCCACTGTCGGGGCTCCGCCCCGAGCCTCCCCCTACGCCCTTGCGGGCGTGGAGGTGCCCCCACCTACGCCCTGCGGCGTGGGGGGGGACCCCCAGCGCCTCAAACGCCGGCGAGGCTGGATTTCTCAGGTGCGGAGCCCTCGGGCAAACCCAGCCCGTCCGGCGATTGAGGACGGACCCCGAGCACCGGGCAGCCGAGCCACTCGCAGAGGCCACCGCACCCGGGGTCAGACCGTCGCCGGGGTGCGGGAGGAGGAGGGCGCGGTGGCGATGACACCCGGGACGCGGCGGAGTTTCTTCATCGGGGCGAGTTCGGAGTCGTAGACCTTCTTGACGCCGTCGCCGAGGGCGGCCTCGATCGTACGGATGTCGCGGACCATGCGCTGGAGGCCGCCGGGCTCGACGGATGCCGCCTGGTCGGAGCCCCACATGGCACGGTCGAGGGTGATGTGGCGCTCGACGAAGGACGCGCCGAGGGCGACGGCGGCCAGGGTGGTCTGGAGGCCGGTCTCGTGGCCGGAGTAGCCGATGGGGACGTTGGGGTACTCCGCACGGAGGGTCTCGATGACGCGCAGGTTCAGTTCCTCGGCCTTGGCCGGGTAGGTCGAGGTGGCGTGACAGAGCAGGATGTTGTCGCTGCCGAGCACCTCCACCGCGTGCCGGATCTGGCGGGGTGTCGACATGCCGGTGGAGAGGATGACCGTTTTGCCGGTGGCGCGCAGGGCCCGGAGCAGTTCGTCGTCGGTGAGGGACGCGGACGCGACCTTGTGCGCGGGGATGTCGAACTTCTCCAGGAAGGCGACGGCCTCGGTGTCCCACGGGGAGGCGAACCAGTCGATGCCGCGCCGGGAGCAGTGCTCATCGATCCGGAGGTACTCCTCCTCGCCGAACTCCACCCGGTGGCGGTAGTCGATGTACGTCATACGCCCCCAGGGGGTGTCCCGCTCGATGTCCCACTGGTCGCGCGGGGTGCAGATCTCCGGGGTCCGCTTCTGGAACTTGACGGCGTCGCAGCCCGCGTCGGCCGCCGCGTCGATGAGGGCGAACGCATTGGCCAGGTCGCCGTTGTGGTTGATGCCGATCTCGCCCGTCACATAGACGGGGTGGCCGGGCCCGGCGGTCCGGGTGCCGAGGGTGCGCAGACGCGAGGCGTTCATGAGGGGGGATCCTTACTGTTCGATGACGCGTTCGATGACGTGTTCGGCGGGCTGTTCGATGGAGGCGGAGGTGCGCGTGGGGGGCATGGCTTCCGAGGTGGCGTAGGCGGGGCCGAGCGTCGGGTCGAGCGCCGGGCCAAGCGTCGGGCTGAGCGCCGGGCTGAGCGCCGGGCCGAGCAGCCAAGCGGCGATCTCGCGGATCGCCCCCTCACCGCCGCGTGTCACCGTGACGGCCCGCGCGGCGGCGCGTACGGGAGCGTGGGCGTTCGCCACGGCGACCGGCCAGCCGACGGTGCCGAAACAGGGCAGGTCATTGACGTCGTTACCGACGTAGAGCACCCGCTCGGGCGCGATCCCGCGCTCCTGGCACCACTCCTTCAGTACGAGGTCCTTGCGGTCGATGCCATGGAGTACGGGGACCTGGAGTTTGCGGGCGCGCGCGGCGACCACCGGGTTCCGCTCGCTGGACAGGATCAGCAGCGGGAGGCCGGAGGCGCGCAGCCGGGCGATGCCGAGGCCGTCGCCGCGGTGGACGGAGACGGTTTCGCGGCCGTCCGCGTCGATATGGACCCGGTCGTCGGTCTGGGTGCCGTCGAAGTCGAGTACGACGGCGTCGATCTCCGCGCGGGTGGGCCGCTCGGGTGTGTCCAGAAGCGGGGCGAGCGCCCGCGCCCGGTCGAGATCGTGCGGATCGTCGACCTCCAGCACTCGTGCCGGGTCGGTCCGCACGAGCGCGATCCGCCCGAAGAACCGGTGCCTGGCCGCCCGGAACCCGGCCGCGTCCATGGCGTACGCCGCCCCGGTCTCCAGGAAGTCCTGCGGCCGGTCCTGCCGCCGCGGCCGTGACGCGGGGTCGTGGTTGACCCCGATCGCCCCGTGGGGCGCACCGTTGTGGCTCGCGCCGGTGCTGCCGGTGCTGCCGGTGCTGCCGGTGCTGCCGGTGCTGCCGGTGCTGCCGGTGCTGCCGGGCACGCCCTGCGGGCGTGTCCTCAATCGCCGGACAGGCTGGATTTGCCAGCCCTCGTCGGAAAAGTGCCCCTCGGCCACGACAGCAGCCGGGTCCGCACCACTCAGCACCGCCCGGGCGGACGATTCCAGCCCCTCCGGCGATTGAGGAGCTGGGGGTCCCCCCACGCCCGCAGGGCGGAGGGGGCGGTCCGGGGCAGCGCCCCGGCACGGACCCACGCCCACGCCCACACCCGCGCCCGCCACCGCGTCCTCGCGCCACACGAACCCGTGGAAGGGCGCCACCGCCACCGCGCAGTCCGCCCCCTCCTCCAGCACCGCGGAGGCGACCCCCTCGACATCCCCCCGGGTCAGGAAGGGGCTGGTGCACTGGACCAGCAGTACCGCCGCCACCGACGTACCCCGCAGCGCCTCGAAGGTGTCGAGCGCGTGCAGCACGGCCGATTCGCTCGTCGCCGTGTCGCCCGCGATCGCGGCGGGCCGCAGGACGACCTCCGCGCCCGCGTCCCGGGCGGACCGGGCGATATCCGGATCGTCCGTGGAGACGACGACATCGGTGACCAGCCGCGCGGCGAGGGTTTCGCGTACGGCGCGGGCGACCAGGGACACCCCGGCCACGGGGGCGAGGTTCTTGGCCGGGACGCCTTTGGAGCCGCCCCGGGCGGGGATGACGGCGAGGACGGTCATGGGCTGCTCTCCTGCCGGTACGAAACCGGAACCGGAACCGGAACCGGCGCGGGTGCCGGGACGGGGGCGGGGGCGGGGACCGAAACCAGGACCGGCACCGAAACCAGGACCGGCACCGGAACCAGTGCCAGTACGGGGACGGGGACCGGCACCAAGACCAGGCCCGGAACAGGAACCCGAATCAGAACCGCGCCGCTCCCGAGCGCGCCCGTGCTCACAGCTCCCCCAGCCGCCGGATCGCCGGGGCGACCCGCTGCACCCCGTGCCGGTACGCCCCGCGCGCCACACCCCGTACGGCGTCGCGCACCACCCGCCGTACACCCGTGGCCTCCCCGGCCGAACGGCCCGAACGGTCCGAACGGCCCGCACCTGCGGACGGGTCTCCCTCCAACCGGTGGCGGGCGAGGATGCCGGGCAGATAGCCGGGCGCGGTGACGGATGTGTAGTACGGCGAGATGGGCGGCAGCCGGGGGTGCTCAAGGAGTTCGGCGACCCGCTGCCGGGCGGTGTCGAAGGCCGTGTCGTACGTCCCGTCGGCCGCGACCCCTTGCCGGTTCAGCCACCCCGGGTCGGGGACGGGCCGGTGACCGGCGTCGATACGGTCGAACGAGGTGAGCAGTCCGGAGCCGAGGAAGTGGTGGTTGCCGAGGGCTTCGCGGACGCCGAGGTCGGTGAGGACAGCGGTGGGTATGCCCCGGTGCAGCGATTCCAGCGCGGCCGTCGATGAGACGGTCACCAGCAGATCGGTACGGTCCAGGACCTCCCCCATATGCCCGTACACCAGCCGGAGGTTGGCCGGCGGTCCGCCCGGGAGCCGGGCGACGAGTCGCTGGTACGGGAGTTCTTCGAGGTGGGTGGTGTGTTCACCGGGCCTGGAGCGCAGTTTGAGCAGCACCTCGCGGCCGGGGTGGAGACGGGCGTACCCGGCCAGCCTGCGCAGCAGATACATCCGGTCGGCGCGGGCGACGGGCACGGAGGGCTGCGCGGCGAAGACGAGGGTGTCGCGGCCCGGATCGGCCCGGTAGGGCGCACCGCCGAGGAAGGGCAGGGCCGCCTCGGTGACGGACGACGCGTCGGCGCCGACGCCTTCGTACACGGCGCGGAACCGGTCCGCGTCATGGCGGGAGTTGGCGAGGACGAGGTCCGCCCCGTGCCGCAGCAGCAGTCCGTCGGCGAGCTTCTCGTAGACGACGCCGACATAGCCGGTGACGACGACCGGGCGCCGGGGCAGTTCGAGGGCGGCGAGCGCGTGCAGGACGGCCTGGGCGGTACCGCCGACGAGCGCGAGCACGATCACGTCGAAGGCCCCGCCGTCGCGCGCCCCGCCGTCCTGTGCGCGGGAGCCCACACCGCCCGCATCCGCCGAGGCCACAGCCCGCAGAAACTCGTTCCCCGTCACCTCGCGCACCTCGTCCGCTCCCACCCCCACCTCGGCGAGTTGGCGGTCGGTGGGCGTGGCCCGGCCGCGCAGCAGGAATCCGCTCAGCCGCAGGGGGCCGGGGGCGATACGGCGCGCGGTGAGCGCACCCCATTTCCACCGGGTGTCGGAGTCGGCGAGTACGGCGACGCGTACGGCCTCGCTGGTACGTGATGGCACATCGAGGACGTTAGAAAAGCATTCCGATGGACGGCCCAACGCGATCACAACAGCTGGTTAACAGCGCGTCTACGGACGGGGAAACAGCCCGGAGCCGAAGGGGCCGATGGAGCTGAGGGAGCTGAGGGAACTGAGGGAGTCAACCTTTTCGTCGGCACGAGTTCATCCGCTGTCCTTCTCCGGGCCGACGGAAAGGCCGATTGCCGGTCTAACGTCACGCGGGTGGTCAAGCTCTCCGTGATCGTCCCGTTCTACAACGTACGGACCTATGCGCCCGACACCCTCAGGAGTCTGCTGTCGAATGCCCGCGACGACTGTGAATTCCTGCTCGTCGACGACTGTTCGACGGACGGGACGCTGGAGGTCCTCGAACGCGCGGAACGCGAGATCCCGGGTGCCCGGCTGATCCGACACGAACGGAACGGCGGCCTCGCCACCGCCCGCAACACGGGCCTGGACGCGTCGAGCGGTGAGTACATCGCGTTCCTGGACGGCGACGACTGGCTCGCGCCGGGTCACTTCGCCGAACTGCTGGCCGCCATGACGGCGCTGGGCTGCGACTTCGTCCGCACCGATCATGTGCAGTGCACGGGCCGGACCCGTACGGTCCACCGGGTACCGGTCGGCAGAAGGGGCGAGGTGCTGAGCCCTCGGGACGCGATTCTGCCCGCCGACCGGTCGACGGCGGTGGACTATCCGTACGCCTGGGCCGGGATGTATCACAGGCGGCTGCTGGACCGGGGGCTGCTGCGTTTCACCGACGGCCTGCGGACGGCCGAGGACCGGCCGTGGATCTGGCGGCTGCACCGGGAGGCGGAGTCCTTCGCGGTGATCTCTCAGCTCGGCATCTTCTATCGGCGCGGGGTCGCGTCGTCGCTGACCCAGATCGGTGACATCCGGCAGCTCGATTTCATCCGAGCGTTCGATCAGGTGGTGGACGAGACAGCACAGGACCGGGATTCCGAACGGCTGCTGCGGAAAGCGGTCCGGACGTACTGTGCGGTCATTTCCCACCATGTGGGGTCGACGGACAAATTCGAACCGGCGGTGGCACGGAAATTGCGTACGACGAGCGCGGCGGCGCTGTCGAGAATGCCGCAGGACATTCTGCGGGAATCGCTGGCGTCGATGGATACGGAGCGGGCGGCGCGGCTGCGCAGGCTGACCCGTTTCGCCGGGAGGGCACGGTGATTCGCCGGGAGGTCGCTGTGAGGCGTACGACTCAGATCTTCTACGCCTCTTCGCTGTACGGGGCCGCCACCCTGGTCGCGGCCCTCGACAGCGGCGCCTTCGCGGCGGCGGACCGGCGGCTGCTGCTGGTCGCCAACAACGCGGCGACCCCGGAGACATCGCCCGCGCTGGACACCATGCCGGGCTTCGAGCGGCTGCGGGACCGGTTCGACGGGGTGCTCTCCTGGAACGAGGCGATCGCGCCGTTCCACCCGGGAGGCTGGTCGCCGCGCCCGGACGACGTACCCCTGTGGGAGCGGTATGTGCGGCTGCTGTGGCGGCTGGGGGACGACCGGGTCGAACTGGCCGTGGAGTCCATCCAGGTCACCCCCGCGCTGACGATCGCCCGGCTCTTCCCCGACGCGCCGCTGGATGTGTACGCGGACGGGCTGATGAGCTACGGCCCCACCCGTAACAAAATCGATCCCCTGGTGGGCGAGCGGGTGCGCCGACTGCTCCATCTGGATCTGGTCCCGGGGCTTGAGCCGCTGCTGCTGGCGGAGTTCGGGGTGGCGCCGGAGGTGGTGTCGACGGAAGCGTTCCTGAAGGTGATGGCGGACCTGTCGGACGCGGTGCCTGTCGTGTCCGGGCACGAGGGCGGGCGCGAGGGCGGGCGCGAAGGCGCTGGAGACGCCGGCGACACGGGAGACACGGGTGACACGGGAGCCGGCCCGGTGCTGCTGCTCGGCCAGTATCTGGCCGCGCTGGGCATCCTCACCCCGGAGGAGGAAGAGGAGCTGCACCTGCGGATGGTGCGGGGCGCGGTCGCACTCGGTCACCGCAGGCTGGTCTTCAAGCCCCACCCCACGGCGCCCGCGTCCTGGACCCGCGCCCTGGAGCGCGAGGCGGCCTCGCTGGGCGCCGAACTGACGGTCCTGGAGCGGCCGTTGCTCGCCGAGGTGGTCTTCCGCAGGGTGCGGCCCGCGCTGGTGGTGGGCTGCTTCTCCACCGCCCTGTTCACGGCCGCCACCTTCTACGGCATCCCGGTGGCCCGGGTCGGCACGGAACCCCTGCTCGACCGGCTGACGCCGTACCAGAACAGCAATCGGATCCCGCTGACGATCGTGGACGCGGTGGTACCGGATCTGGCCGACCTGCGGGAGGGCGCCCCGGGGACGCCGGGGCCGCCGGGGCCGCTGTACGACTCCGGGAAACAGTCAGGGGACCTGACCGGGCTGCTGCGGGCGGTCGGCTTCGCGATGCAGCCGCAGGTCCGGGCGGATCTGCGCGAGGCGGCGGAGGGCTTTCTCGCGGCCCGTACGGACGCCCGTGCGCTGCGCTACTTCAAACGGCGGCGGCTGACGGTGCTGGGCCTGCCGGGAGGTGTCCCGGTCCCCCGGAACGCCGCGGTCCGCACCGTGGTCCGCCGGGCCCGCCGCCTCAGGCGCGCGGCCCTGCGCCGGGGCTGAGCCGGATCTGAGCCGGGGCATCCAGGGCTGAACCGGGGGCATCCGGCACCGCACCGGGGGGCATCCCGGGCTGATCCAGACAGCCCCGGTCAATGACCGATCGCACCAGCGGTGGTGGTGAGCCCTCCCACAGGGTGACCCCCTCCGGGCGGGGAGCACCGCGCCCCGGGTGAATCTCCGGTCCCGGGCGGGCACGCCCGGGACCGGAGCCCTGCCGCAACGTCCCGGGGAAGGGACCGAGGACCGTCCGGGGGAAGGGACCGAGGACCCCTGGGCGGATACCCCCTATACGTACCTGCTGGTCAGTGGATGCCGGAGATCGGCGATACTGGACCGGTACGTACGGAAAGGGGCTGGCGGGCCGATGAGAAACCGCAGGGTCGCCGACCTGATGACACCCACCGCCGTGAGCGTCCAGCGCGGCACCGCGTTCAAGGAGATCGCCCGGCTGCTCGATGAGTACGGCATCACGGCCGTCCCGGTGGTCGATGCCGAGGGGCGGCCCGTCGGGGTCGTGTCCGAGGCGGATCTGCTGCGCAGACAGACCTCCAAGGTGACCGCCAGCACGGCCGAGGGCATGATGTCGAGCCCCGCCGTCGTCGCTGAGCCGGGGTGGAGCGCGGTCCGGGCCGCCCGGGTGATGGAACAGCGCCGGATCAAACGGCTCCCCGTCGTGGACGGCTCCGGGCGGCTGACCGGGGTGATCAGCCGCAGCGATCTGCTCCAGCTCTTCCTGCGGCGGGACCGGGCGATCCAGGAGGAGATCCTTGAGGATGTGCTCACCCGGACCCTCGGCGTGTCCCCCGCCGCCCTCTCCGTGGATGTCACCGACGGCCGGGTGACCCTCTCCGGCACCGTGGAGCACCGCAGCCTGCTGCCGGTCGTCGTCCGGCTGTGCGAGAGCGTCGACGGGGTGGTGGAGGTGGTCGACCGGCTCGCCTACGAGGTGGACGACACGGCCGTCGCCCCGGTCACCGCCCCGGTCACCGCCCCAGCCGCCTCCCCGGGCGACGGCACTCACGCGGCCTGACCCGCGCCCGCACGGCCCCGGTCCGCCCCGGTCCGCCCCGGTCCGCTCACCCCTCGTACTCGGTGAGGTCGATGGCGTACACACTCAGCGCATGCCCGTACACCGGGTCCCGCGTCTCGCGCACCGGCTCCATCCCGAGCTTGCGCACCAGATCCTCCGACGCGTCGTTGCCCAGCCGGTTGATACTGACGACCCGGTCGAGCCCCCGGTCCTGAAGGGCGAACTCCAGCGTGGCGTGCGCGGCCTCGGCGGCGTACCCCTGACCCCAGAACGGCGTCCCGAACCGCCAGCTGATCTCCACGGCGGGCAGCACCTCCGGCAGAGACTCGGGCACCGAAAGCCCGGTGCACCCGGCCAGTTCCCCGGACGCCAGCAGCTCGACGGCGAAGATCCCGAAGCCCTCCTCGTCCCACTCCTCCTCCCACCGCTCGATCTCCTCGGCGGTCTGGTCCGGATCACGTACGGAGCCGTCGCCGATCCACCGCATGACCTGCGGGTCCGCGTTGATCTCCGCCATGGGGAAGATGTCGCTTTCGAGCCAGCGGCGGAGAATGAGGCGGGGCGTACGGATCTCGGTCATGGCCCCATCCTGCCGGAGCCGCCCGGGCCCGGGCACGCACATCCAGCCCGTCCGGCGCCTGAGGACACCCCACAGGGGTGCGCGACGGCCTGCGTCCTCAGTACCACCACCGCGAGACCCGCCACCACTAAAGTGACGCCGGACGCCCCGTGTGCCGCCGAGGAGGACCCCATGCGCCGCCGAACCCTGCTGGCCGCCGCAGGCACGGCCGTACCCGCCTCGCTCCTCCTGGCCGTCGACGACGCCCTCGCCGGCACCCCGACGCCGTCCGGCAACACCACCCCACTCGGCACCCGTCTCGCCCGTGCCCGCGCCCAGTTCGACACCGGACAGCACACCGCACTGCTCCGCGCCCTCCCCGGGCTGCTCGGCGACGCCCACCAGCAGGCCACCCGTTCCCGCACCGACCTCGACCACGCCTGCCTGTCCGCGTGCTACACCGTCGCTTCCCAGGTCCTCGCGAAGATCGGCCGGTACGACCGCGCCCGGCTCACCGCCGACCGCGCCACCACCTACGCCGCGCTGTCCGGCTCCCCCCTCGTCGCCGCGGCGGCGGCCCGCGAACTCTCCATCATCCTGCGCCACCAGGACCAGCCCGCCGCAGCCCAGCGCATCGTCCTCTCCGCCCTCGCGGACGTCGAGGCCACCGGACTTGCCACCGAGGCCCAGGCCACCGCGTACGCGCAGATGCTCTGCACCACCTCGTACACCGCGGCACGGGCCGGAGACCGCGGTCAGGCCCTCGCCATGATCGTGGAGGCACGCGAGGCGGCACGGCGGCTCC
>NZ_JBSGUP010000041.1:0-26484 GCF_053607985.1 Streptomyces sp. NPDC055078 | reverse complement strand
AACCAGGAGACAGGACCGCCATCGTGGCACTCCGCAAAACCATGCCCATGGCCCCGGGCACGAAGCCCGATCCGAAGCACGAGACGACGTATCAGGCGAGCCGGGGCGGCCACTACAAACCCGAGCAAAAGCCCACCCCCGCACGCACACAGACGGGACGATGACCGCCATGCAGATCACCACCGCGACCCGCCAGGGCACCGACGACAACAACGCCGACGCCACAGCCGTGTTCACCAGCGCCAGCGGGACGACCGCCGCCTGCATCGTCGACATGATCGGCCACGCCGACAGCGTCCCGACCGTCGGCCAGCTCCTCGCCGAGACCGCAATACGTATCGGTGCCCAGCGCGGCGCGCTCGCCGGCCTCCTCGCCGCCGGAATGCTCGTCGCGGACCCGGGCGGCGGGGAGGAGCCGGAGCCTGACGGCGTCGCCATCCTCGCCATCACTGAGCCCGGGGAGGAGACGATCCTCGCCTTCGTGGGTGACTGCCGCGCCTACAGCTGGGACGGCGAGACGCTGAGCCCGCGGACCGACCGCCACACGATGGGTGAATTCCTCCGCTGGAACCAAGACGTAGACCTCGCACCCGAGCACGACAACTGGGTCCGCACCTCGCTGGCCAAAGCGACGCCGACCTCGGTGGCCCTGTCCGCAGCGCCCGCCGGGGAGCTGCTGATCCTCATGTCCGACGGCGTCGACGACCAGGTCGACCCCGAGGTCATGGTGCAGCTGGTGCGCGACCACCACGACGACCCGGACACCCTCGCCACCGCCCTCGTCACCGCCGCCCAGGCACGCCCCTCCGGCCGCCGCGACGACGCCACTGCCATCATCCTGGCCCCCTGACCGGCGAGCAGCCGCCCGCTGTCAGCGCTGCCGCGTACCGTGGCGGTATCCCATTCGCGCCGCTAGCTGCTGCGCTACTCGGGCCCGCGCCCCGACCGGCAACCGGTCGGGGCGCAGTGCTGCCCGGTCTACTTCACGGGCTTCCAGGTACCGCATCCCTCGGACGTGAACTGGCCGTCGCTGGCGCGGATCGTCACAGTGATGACCTGCGCCGACGTCGCAAAGTTGTTGTCGATGATCTCACCCGACCTCGTTGTCCGCTCCCAGTAGCAGTCCTCAAGGTCACCCTTCGTCCGGTACGTACCCGGGGCGATCTCCTGCGGCTCGTCCGACGACGGGTCTGGATCCTTGGGCTTCCGCTTCACGATGTACGTGCCGCCGCTGTAGGTCCGCACGTAGTCGCCGTTCAGGGCCGCCAGCGCGACCTTCGACCATTTCGGACACAGCTTCGGCATCCCGGCCTTCAGGATCACGGCGCTGTCTGGCTCGGTGCGGGTGGCCAGCCACTCGCCCGGCTCCGTACCGACCTCGGACTGGCTCGTCATCGACGTGCAGATGTCATCCACGTACTCAGAGGCCGATGCATAGAGGGAGCTGTCCACTACCCAGCCTTTCTCATCGGCCATCTTGTCGAAGTCCCCCTCCGGGCCCGACGCGTACACCGGGTCGGCAGACTCTTCCGCCAGTTCCTCCAGCGGATCAGAGGACGGCGGAGGATTGGTATCCCCCCACTGATCCTCGTCCGTCCACACCGCATCCGCAGACTGCTCCGTCTCCGACTTCGGCTCGCCATCCCCGCCCGAGCACCCCGCCAGCACCACCACGACAGCCACCCCGGCCGCCGCGGCCCCCACCCCACGTACACGTTTCATAGGGCGGAGGATGACAGCCCACCAGAGCCAGAGGGGGCGGAAACCGAACATTGAGGGTGATCGAGGGCGGGTGACAGCATGGACTGCATGACCGACCTGGTGACCTTCCTCCGCGCACGGCTCGACGAAGACGAGACGGGCGCCCGTGCGGCGATGTGGGACGAGCAGTCGGACACCTGGACCGCGTGCCCTCCTCAGGCCGCATACGACCGGTACGTCGTCGTGGACTACTGCGACGACGGCGTGGTGGCCGTCACCCCCGAGAACGCCGACACCGACGGAGTCGGCCAGCACATCGCCCGCCACGACCCCGCCCGCACCCTGCGAGAGGTCGACGCCAAGCGGCGGATCCTCCGCCTCCACAACATCCCCGCAGTCGTGTCGCCCAAGATGGCCGCGCTCGGCCTCCGCGAGGGCGAAGCACCGGAGGACGACCGCCGATGCGTCGGCTGCGGCCTCGACATGATGGACGAACCGATCACAGCCGACATCAACGAGTGTCCGATCCTCCGCGCCCTGGCTCTACCGTACGCCGACCACCCCGAATGGCGGCCGTGATCATCTTCGAGCCTTGCGCTTTCGCGATCACTCACGCATCCTTGTCCCAAGTCCGGCGTGCCCGGACACAGAGGCTCGCCCCCTGGGTGGGCCTTCGGCGTTTCTGCCCCTGGCTGTGCGTGCGTGCCCGATGATGGGCCCTCTCATCCGCTACGTCCTGGGGGGACCATGCGCACCCGCACCACCACCCTCTTCGCCTCGATAGCGCTTCTCGCGCTTACCGCCTGCGGCACCGAGCCCGAGCCAGACAAGCCCGCTGGCGTCGACAAGCCCGCCGCTCCCACCGCCACGGCCGATGAACTGACGCCCGAGCAGAAGGCCAAGGTTCGCGCAGCCGCAGGCTTCCCGGAGAAGCCGACCGGCCAGAAGCGAGCCGACCTCCTCGCCAGCATCGATTCGGTCGCGCCCGACGCCGTCCGCTACGAGGACAAGGCGATCGACGCCGCGCGGAATCAGTGCTCATCGATCAACGGCGGCGGCAACCGGCTGGACTGGCTCGCGAGTCAGCGGTTCACGTACAAGGACGTCACCACCACCGAAGCTCAGGGCAAGGCGATCAACGCCGCGCTCAAAGAGTCCGGCTTCTGCAAGGTGTAACCACCTTCCCTGATCTGGCCCGGTCGTTCCGTGCTCCGGCGGCCGGGCCACCGCATTTCCGGAGGTGACCGATGGCGAAGCCGCGCCCGGTCACCGACGCCGACCGTGAGGCGGTCGCGCGCCTGCACGCGGAGGGAAAGGGCCGGAATGAGATCGCCCGCGCGCTGCGCCGCTCCGGCAAGACGATCAGTGACATCGCTTCCAGTCTCGGGCTGACCTTCGATCGGGCGACCGAGACCCGGGTCGCCACCGAGGTCCGCCAGGCTGACCTCGCCGCGCTGCGCGCCCAGCTCGCCCTCGACCTCACTCACGACGCCATGCGTGTCCGGGCCCAGATGTGGGAGCGAACCACCGTGTACGCGTTCGGTGGCAAGGAGAACACCTTCAACGACCACAGCTTCGACGAGGCCCCGGCCGACGTGAAGCGCTCCCTCTCCACCACCCTGGGCGTCCTGGTCGACCGGTCGCTCAAGCTCGCCCCGCCGGAGAACGACGTCGAGGGCCTGGCCGCCGTCGACGCCTGGCTGAAGGGGATGATGGGCGGCAGCTGAGGGGGTCCCGATGGTCTCTCCCCTCGTTGGCAAGCAACTGCGCGCCACCAACCTGGCGACAGCCCGCGGCAACCTCTGGGAAGGTGCCGTCCGGTCCTCGAAGACTGTGTCCTCGATCCTGGTCTGGCTGAAGTACATCCGCACTGGTCCGCCGGGCGCCCTCCTCATGGTGGGCAAGACCGAGCGCACCCTGAAGCGCAACATCATCGACCCGATCGTCGAAATGGTCGGCGTGACGCGGTGCAAGTACAAGGCCGGGGCCGGCGAGGTCGTCATCTTCGGCCGCACGATCTACGTCGCCGGAGCCAACGACGAGCGGGCCGCCGACAAAATCAAGGGCATGACCCTCGCCGGGGCCTACTGCGACGAGGTCACCACCTTCCCCGAGTCGTTCTTCGCAATGCTCGGCACCCGCCTCAGCGTCGACGGAGCGAAATGGTTCGGGACCACGAACCCCGAGGGCCCGAACCATTGGCTGAAGAAGAAGTTCCTGGACCGCGCCCGGTTGCATCTTCGCCGGGACGGCACGGTGGTGGAGTCGACAGACCCGAAGGCCCTTAACCTCCACCGGTTCTCGTTCTCCCTGGACGACAACCCGTACCTGCCGTCGGACTACGTCGCCAACCTCAAGCTGGAGTACCAGGGGCTCTTCTACCGGCGCTTCGTCCTTGGCGAATGGTGCTTGGCCGAGGGCGTCGTCTACGACATGTTCGACGAGACCCGACACGTCGTCGACGTCGTCCCAGATGTCCGGCACTGGATGTGTGTTGGGCTGGACTACGGCACAATCAACCCCTTCGCCGCGGTCCTGATTGGTGTGGGGACGAACGACCGGCTGTACGTCGCCTCCGAGTACCGGCACGACTCCCGGGCGGAGCGTCGCCAGATGACGGATGCCCAGTACAGCGTTGCGGTTCGGAAGTGGCTGGCAGAGTTCCGCCACCGCGGGCAGGTCGGTGTCCAACCACAGTGGATCTTCGTGGACCCGTCGGCAGCGTCGTTCATGACACAGCTCTGGTCGGACGGCGTCCCAGGCGTGGCGAAGGCAAACAACGAGGTGAAGGACGGTATCCGCTCGGTGTCCGTTGCCCTCGGGTCCAACCTCCTGTACGTCCATCGCTCCTGCACCGCTCTCCTCACCGAGTTGCCGTCGTACGCCTGGGACGAGAAGGCCGCGAAGGCTGGCAAGGACGCTCCGCTGAAGGTGGATGACCACTCGGTGGACGCCCTCCGGTACGGCCTGCACTCCATCGCCCATGAGTGGCGGCACCTCGTCCGAGCCAACCTGGAAGTTGCCGCATGAAGGAGGTCCCCGGTGCCGCTCCCTGAGACGTCCATGCCCTGGCCGCCAATCGACCCGGCGGTCATGAGCGACATGGAGGACTGGGGCGCGTGGTTCGCGGCCAACCCCGAGCGCCTGTCGTACCGGTACCTCAACCGGCATCGGGACAACGCTCGCTTCGGCCCACCAGCCAACCGTCCCAGCCAGTACCGCGGGGGCTTGGTCGGCAAAGTGTCGCGCTGGTTCTGGGGTGAGCCGACCCCCTTGGGTGAGCGTCGCACGCACCTGCACATGCCGCTCGCGAAGGACATCGCCCGGACCTCCGCCGATCTGCTCTACTCCGAGCCGCCCGTCCTTAAGGCAACGAACAAGGAGACTCAGAAGCGCTTGGAGACGCTGATGGACGCGGGCATGAAACGCACGCTCATCGGTGCCGGCGAGACCGCCGCGGCCCTGGGAGGCTCGTACCTGCGCGTCGTCTGGGACGACCGCGTTAGCGACCGCCCGTGGGTCAGCCGGGTCGACGCCGACGGGGCCGCACCGGAGTTCGCGTACGGCGACAAGTTGATGGCCGTCACCTTCTGGACGGTCCTCGCCGTCGATGGCCAGGCGGTGATCCGGCACCTGGAGCGCCACGAGCCAGGCGTCGTCTTCCACGGCGTCTATGAAGGCACCGACCGGATCCTCGGCAAGAAGATCGACCTGAAGGCGTTCCGACAGACGGAGCGGCTCCAGCCGCACCGTGTGCTGCCGATCGGGAAGAAGCTCGCCGCCGAGTACATCCCGAACACCATGGTGGCGGCCGACTGGCGGGATCTGCCCGGCGCTGCTGGCCTCGGGGCGTCGGACTACCAGGGTGCGGAAGGCTTCCTCTCGTCGATCGACGAGATCTACACGAGCCTGATGCGGGACATCCGCCTCGCCCGCTCGCGGATCATCGTCCCCCAGGGCTACCTGCTGAATAACGGGCCCGGCGGCGGCGCAACCTGGGAGGACCGCGAGGTCTACGCTCAGATGAACGTGCCGCCAACTGCGGACCAGCAGATCACGCTGAACCAGTTCGTGATCCGCTGGCAGGAGCACCTGTCGTCCGCAGGGGATTTCATGCAGCGGGTGATCCGGAACGCTGGCTACTCGGGGAACACCTTCGGGGACGACTCCTCCGGCTCGGCCGTCACCGCAACGGAGATCAAGGCACGCACGGCCCGATCGATGTCCACCCGCAGCCGGAAGGCGGAGGCATCGGCCGTCGGCATCGCCGGCAGCGCGGAGACGGTCCTCATGCTGGAAGCGTCGGGGATGTTCCCCGGCATCAAGGGCGTCGAGGTCGAGCGTCCTGACGTCATCTTCCAGGACTCCATCCAGGAGGACATCAAGACCCTGGCGGAGACCGCAGCCCTGATGGCACAGGCCGAGGCGGCGTCCGTCGAGACCCTCGTCGCGTTGCTGCATCCGGACTGGGACGCCCGGGACCAGCAGGCCGAAGTCACCCGCGTCCTTAGGCAGCGCGGAAGCCTGGTCGAAGACCCCCTGAACCTGGGCGCGGACCGGCCCGTCTTCGGTGAGGACACCGACGACGGCAACGGCCAGGAGCCAGAGGAGCAAGGCCGCGACGAGAACGAGACCGATGCCGAGGAGTAGCGGGGGTGCCCGATGCCGGTCAGCCCCGACATGGCCGAGGACCTCGCAACCGCCGTCGCGCGGCTCTATGAGCAGGCCGAACTCGCTCTGATCGAGAAGATCACGCAGGCCCTGGCCGAAGGGCTCGAATCCCCGCACTGGGTGGAGCTGAAGCTGGGTGCGCTCGGCAACCTCCAGGCAGCAATCCAGGAGATCATCACGGCCCTACAGGTTGACGCCACGGGCGCCATCCACCAGGCCGTGGCCGAGGCGTACGACCGCGGTCAGCAGGCCGCGATCGTCGAACTGGGCGCGGTCGCGACCGGTCCCGCGCTGGCCGCCGCTGAAGCCCTCCCCACCGCGGCGGCCGTGGACCGTCTCGCAGCAGCTCTCGTCCAAGAGACAGGAGGGACGCACCTGCGGATCCTCCGCTCAGGGTTGGACGTCTACCGGCAGGTGATCGCCCAGGCGTCGGCTGCCCCGCTGCTGGGCGGGACGACTCGGCGGGAGGCTGCCGGTCGGGCACTCGCGCAGTTCGCGATCCGCGGCGTCACCGGCTTCGTCGACCGAGCAGGCCGCGCCTGGAACCTGACCAGCTACGTGGAGATGGCCACGCGGAGCGCTGTCGGGCGCGCGGCCGTGGAAGCCCACACGGACCGCTTGGCCGCCGCGGGGATCGAGCTGGTCATCGTCTCGGATTCTCCGGAGGAGTGCGAGCGCTGCCGCCCCTGGGAGGGAAGGGTGCTGCGACGTGACGGCCCCTCCGGCACCGACACGGTCGAGCTGGAACACGCAACCGAGGACGGCCGAATGGTCCGGGTCCGAGTAGCTGGCTCGCTGCCAGAGGCACGGGCGGCCGGGTTGCTCCACCCCAATTGCCGACACCGTGTCTCGATCTATTTGCCCGGGGTGACGAGGCCGCGGCCTAAGCCGCCGTCCCGTGCGACGTACGAGCAGTCGCAGAAGCAGCGCTACTACGAGCGGCAGGTGCGGGCCTGGAAGCGGAGCGCTGCCGCTGCCATGGACGACGACAAGCGGGCGCGCGCGAACGCGCGGGTGCGGGGCTACCAGGGGCGGATTCGCGAGTTGGTGGCCGATACCGGGCTGCCGCGTAAGGGCCACCGCGAGCAGATCGACCAGGCCGCCCGGCCAGCTACGGCCGATCGGCCGACGCGTCCGGCACGCCGCGCGGTGCGCTGACACAGAGACTTCCGGCCGCCGCACGGCAGCCGGGCAACCCGAAACGGGAGAACACGCATGCCCAAGAGGACTCTTCCCCACCTCGCGAACCACAGCGGTTGGCTCCACCCGTACGGTCACTCCCCTTTCTCGCCGGTCCTCTACGCGGATGGCGGCGCAGGGGACGGCGGCGGATCCGGATCCGGCGGGCAGTCCGGCACCGGTGAATCCGGCGGTGACAGTGGCCAGGGTGGCGGCGATTCCGGCGGAGAGCCGGAAGGCCAGGGCGGTCAGCAGCCCGGGAAGGAGACCGGCAAGGCCGGATCCGGCGCGGGAGGCGGCACCGACTGGGAAGCCAAGTACCGCGAGGCCATGGGCCACTCACGCGAGTGGGAGAAGCGCGCCAAGACCAACTCGGACGCTGCCGGTGAGCTGGAAAAGCTCAAGGCCGACCAGATGTCTGAGCAGGAGAAGGCCGTCGCCGCAGCGGAGAAGGCGGGCCGCACGGCCGCAGCCCAGGAAGCCCAGGCGGAGATCTCCAAGCGCGACGCGGAGCTGCGCGAGCTGAAGGTCCGCGACACCGTGCGCGACCGTGCCAGCAGTCAGGGTGCCCGGCCTGCGGCGCTCCTCAACAGCCTCAGCTTCCGCGACCGGATCAAGGATCTCAACCCGGCGGACAAGACCTTCGGCGCAAACCTCGACGAGGCCATCAAGGTCGAGCTGGAGGCGCACCCCGAGTACGCGACGCAGGGCGTCGGCCAGTCCGGCGGGGACTTCTCCGGCGGCACTGGCGAGCGCGCCGCGAAGCGCAGCGGATCACTCGCAGGAGCGATCCAGAACCACTACCAGACCTGATCATCAGGGAGAACTCAATGCCCGTGACGCTCGCTCAGGCGCAGCTCAACACCCAGGCGGACATCGACTTCGCCGTCATCGACAACCTTCGCCGGAACAGCTGGCTGCTGAACAACTTCGTCTGGGACGACACCGTCACCCCAGGCACGGGCGGCGGCTCCCTCACTTACGGCTACACCCGGCTCCTCGCCCCGTCGAAGGCCGCGTTCCGCCGCTTCAACGAGGAGTACGTCCCCTCGCAGGCGGCCCGTGAGCGGAAGACCGTGGAACTGCACCCGCTGGGCGGCAGCTTCACGGTGGACCGCAAGCTCGCGCGTCTCGGCCCGGCGGCGACCAACGAGATCATGTTCCAGATGAGCCAGAAGCTCACCTCGGTGCGCACCCGGTTCCAGCAGGAACTGATCAACGGCGACACTGCCGTCGACGACGCTGGATTCGACGGTCTCGACAAGGCGCTGGTCGGCCAGTCCACCGAGTACGTGCCGCTCACCGAGGGCGTCACCACCGGCTACCTCGACTGGTCGCCACAGACGGTGAACACCGAGGACCTCGCCATGAGCGCCTTCGACGCGTTCGACGACTTCCTCGCCCGAATCGTGGGCTCACAGACCGGATCGGGCGACACCAACGCCGACGGCTCCATCCCGGCCGGTGTGAAGGCGATCCTCGGCAACACCAAGAGCATCGCCCGCATCAAGTCCCTCGCTCGCCGCGCGAGCCAGTTCACCGAGGAAAAGAACAACCTCGGCCAGCTCATCGAGCGGTACGGCAACTGGGTCCTGGTCGACCTCGGCGACCGTGCCGACGACTCCGGCCCGATCATTCCGATCCGCTCCGCGGACACCGACGGCGGCGGCGGGGGCGGCGTCATCACCGGCCTCACCGACATCTACGGCGTCAGCCTTGGCCTCGACGCCTTCCACGGCGCCGCGATGGCCGGCACCCCGCTCGTCGAGACCTTCCTGCCCGATTTCATCCAGCCTGGCGCGGTCAAGTCCGGCGAGGTCGAAATGGGCCCGGTCGCCGCAGTCCTCCGCAACACCAAGAGCTGCGGTGTGATCCGCAACGTCAAGGTCAGGTGATCAGCGTGACGACCAAGTACAAGATCGAGGCCCCGGTACGGAGCTTCACGGGCGAGTCCGTGGGCGTGTACTTCCAGAAGGGCACCGGCTACGTCGACGACTCCACGAAGGCGGGCCGCGCGGCGCTGGAGTACTTCCGCCGCCACGGCTACGGCGTCGCCCCGGCCGACGAGAAGACCGAGGAAGAGGCCGTTCTGGAGCTGGTGACCGGCGTCCCGGCGCAGCGCGGCGCGGTCGAGACCGAGCCTTTCGACCCTGCCAAGCACGGCGTCGAGACCGTCCTGGCGTACCTGGATGAGGCTGATCTCAACGAGGCGACCCGCGTCCTGGACGCGGAGGCCGCCGCGAAGAAGCCGCGCGTTGGCATCACCAGCAAGCGCGAGGAGACCCTGGCGGCGAAGACACCTGCCGCCCCAGCCGGAGACAACCAGACGGGAGGTACCGGGCAGTGACGCTCCTCGGTGCATTCAAGGGGAACCCGCGCAACGAGTTCGGTTGGCTCAACTCCGCCGGCCGACCGGACCCGGAAACGGTCTTCCACCGTACGAACCTGCCGCGCGTGGGCCTGGACGATGTCCCGGCAGCGGCGACCGGTGTCCTATGCACCGTCGCCCTTTACCTCCAGGACGGCGATACCGTCAGCAACCTGACGTTCATCAGCGCAGGCACGGCGGGCGCCACGCTGACGAACCAGATCGCTGCCCTCTACTCCGGCGCTGGCGCGCTGCTCGCGCAGTCCGCCGACAAGGCGAGCGAAGCGTGGGCAGCGGACACGTCGAAGACGTTTGCGCTGGCCACCCCTGTCCGGGTCACCAAGAGCGGCGTCTACTACGCGGCTCTGGCGATCGCGGCGTCGACGGTACCGACGCTGGTGGGAACGCTGGGGGCGAGGCCGTTCCTGACCGGTGAGGGGAATCTGGCGCAGACGTCAGGCTCGGGGATCGGCTCGACCGCCCCTGCCACGATCGCCACACCTGCCCTCAAGCGGCACGTGCCGCTCGTCATCGCGAACTGACGGGGGGACTGATGTCTCTTACAAGCACGCTGTCGATCGCGGCCTTCGCCGAGCTGTCCAGTGCGCTGGACCTCGGGACTGCGAAGGCGCCGGCCAGTCTCCGGCGGGGCGTCACCCTCGGGTCAGGCACCGGGGCTGGGAAGGCTGACCGGGTGTGGGCGGACCGCCGGACGCTCGCCGCGAGCGGGACGGAAGACCTGGACCTGGCGGGCGTTCTCGCTGACGCCTTTGGGGCTGTGATCACCTGGGCCCGAGTGAAGGGCTTGTTCGTCGCGGCGGCCGACGCGAACGTGAACAACGTCGTCGTCGGGGGCGCTGCGGCGAATCCCTGGGCTCCGCTGCTGGGGGCGACCGGTGCGGTCACGCTCCGCCCCGGCGCTGTGGTCGGGGCGATGGCGGGGGCGGCCGATGCCACGGGGTACGCAGTCACTGCGGGCACCGCAGATCTGCTGAAGGTCGCCAACAGCGGTGCCGGGACGAGCGTCACGTACGACATCTTCATCGTCGGTTCCAGCGCCTGACCGAGCGGAGGGAGGCTCTCGTGCCCTACGCAGGCGACGTCTCCACGGCCAGCATCACGGTCGAGCCGTACGACGGCACCACCGCCGTCGCCCTGGCCGTGACCTCGCCGTCCGGGGCGGTATCCACACCTGTGGTCAACCCTGTGGACGGCGGGACCTGGACGGCCCCGGTCACGTACTCGGTGGCGGGGGTCTGGCGGCTGACGTGGACCATCACCGGCACCGGGGCGGGCGTACGGCATGAGGTCGTCCCGGTCGGCCCGGTACCGGGGGCGGTGCCTCCCGGGCGGGTGTACGCAACGACCACCCAGCTCGCGAACTACCTCGGGACGGCACCCCCGGTGAACGCCGCGCGGCTGCTGCTCCGGGCGTCCGAGCTGCTCGACTCGGACATCCTGCTGCCTGCGGTGTACGAGGTCGACCTTGTTGGGTTGCCGACGGACCCAGAGGTCGCCGCCGCGTTCGCGAACTGCGTGTGCGCGCAGGTCGAGTTCTGGGGCGAGGTCGGCGAGGAGAACGACGTCTCGGGTCCCCTTCAGGGCGTGTCGATCGGGTCGGTGAACATCCAGTACGGCGCTGGTGACAATCGGTCCGGGCCGTCGTACTACGCGCCGAAGATCGCCAGATACCTCGGTGGTCTGCCTGAGGACAAGTTCCGCATGGTCGTCACTTCCGGGCAGCGCTGATGGGGCGCCTACCGCAGCGATACCTGGTGCATGAGATCACGATCGAGCCGTACGCCGGCGAGTCCGGCACCGGCTCGGTATACGGGCCGCCCGGCGCAGTGCGGTGCCTGCTCGATGAGCAGACCCGCATGGTCCGCAGCCCGTCCGGAGACCTCGTGACGTCGACGGCGACGGCGTACTGCGGGGTCGGCACGGTTGCTCCGAGCCTGTCCCAGGCGACGCTCCCGAACGGACGGCGGACCACGGTCATTGCCGCGAAGGACCGGAGCGCCAAGGGCCTCGGTACCCCTGACCACGTGGAGATCCAAATGCAGTAGGGGGTGGTGGCTGGTGCCGCGCTACGTCCTCCGCTTCCGTCGCGAGGCGGTAGCGCGCGAACTCCGTACGGCTGCTGCCCGCGGGCTGTTCCTCGCCGGGGAATACGTCCTCGGCGAGTCCGTGGCGGTGGTCCCGCTCGACGAGGCCGCCCTGGCGCGCTCAGGGACGCTGGCCGTCGACGAGACGGCGCTACGGGCCGCGATCTCGTACAACACCCCGTACGCCGTCCGCCAGCACGAGCGCCTGGACTACCGGCACGCACCCGGCCGCCAGGCCAAATATCTGGAACAACCGCTGATGGCGGCGCGTGCGCAAGTGCGGGCGATCGTCGCTGCCGAACTGAGGCGGGCGATGCGATGACGTACACCGTCAACCTGGTGGTGGGCCTCGCCGAGCTGATGACCGGCGAGGCCCTCGGCATCTACCGGCCCACCACCCCGTACCAGCCCGGGGAAACGGCGATCGTCCTCGGTCGGATGCCTGCCGAGCCCGAGCGGGTGATCGCGCTCAACGCGTACACCGTCGAGGACTCCCTCACCAACGCCGTGACTGGCGTCCAGGCCCGGCTCCGTGCCGGCCCCGATCCGCAGCACGTCGACGCCCTCGCGGACCGCCTCCGCGACCTGCTCCACGAGCGGGAGGAGTACTGGCTCCGCAGCAGCGTCTTCGTGTCGCTGTCGTGGCGGCAGTCGCAGGCGTGGATCGGTCAGGACGCCCTCGGGCGCATGGAGCTGACCTCGAATTTCTACTTCCGCACTTCGCGGAACACCCCTCACCTGCACGAATAGGAGGACCGTGATGTCCACACCTACGCCCGAGACCGCTCTCGCACGCCGGTGGCGCTTCCAGGTCAACATGGGCACCGTTTCGGTGCCGGACTGGCAGACTTTCCCGGCGATCACGGAGTTCCAGTGGACGGCCGAGCCGAACATCGAAGAGAGCACGACGTACGACACGGACGGGTGGGCGGAGAACGAGAAGACCGGCCAGGCATGGGAGGTGACGATCACCTTCAACCGCAAGAAGAGCGCCGACAGCACCGTCTTCCACCCCGTCCACGAAGCCGTACGGCAAGCGTTCTTCGCGTACGGAGAGAACAACAAGATCCACGTCCGCTTCCTGGATCGCACTGGGGCGCCGGAAGCATACGAGGGCCGGGCCATCCCGGCCTGGGAGCCGTCCGGGGGTGAGCCGACCGCGCTCGACCAGACGGAGCTGACGCTCACCGGGACCGGGCCGCTGACCTCGATCGCGAACCCGGTGACCCCCTGATGGCGGCGCGTTTTGAGGCTCTGACCGATGCGCTCGACGAGGGCCTGGAGTTGCCCGTCACGGGGCGGGACGGTGTGGAGCGGATCTACCGCATCCCGGAGCCGTCGGCGGAGGACGGCATCCGCGTCGAGAAGGTCATGTCCCTCGCCGCGCGACTGGCCGCTGGCGGCACGGCTCCGGACGCTCAGGTCCTGGACGACGACGAGGAGATCGACCTCTATCGCGCGTGCCTGGGCTCGGCGTACGACCAGCTCCTCGCCGAGGTGAGCTGGAGTCGGTTCAAGCACTGCTCGTTGACCTGCATGTTCTGGATCACCCAGGACAAGCAGACCGCCCAGCAGTACTGGGTCTCCGGTGGCGACCCTTCTCGGATGGCCCCGAATCGGGCAGCTCGCCGTCAGCAGCAGAGGCCCGGCTCCTCGGAGTCGGGCACGGCGACGTCGACCCGATCACGGGGCTCCACGAATGGTACGAGGGCGGACTCACCGCCCCGTCGAAGGCGTCGCCGCGGCTGACTTGGGCGCAAATTCTTGAGCAGTGGCTGCTGATCGAGGCCGACCTCCACGAGGTGTACGGCGTCGACATCGCCGATGATCACCTGCTGCGCCGCCGGTCCTGGCGCTGGTTCAAGGTCCGCGTTCTCGGTCTGTTCTCGGCGGATACCCGGCTCTCCCGGCACTTCGCACCCCCCGACAAACCCAAGCCAAGAGGGGGTAGGCGGAGATGAGCCTGAGCGTCGGCGAGTTGGTCGGATTCATCCAGCTCGATGACGCACAGGTCGACCCTGCCCTGCGGCGGGCAGAGGGTGCGTTGAACGCCTCTGGGCAGCGTATGGCGGCCGACGCCGAGCAGGCAGGGCAGGCCGCGGGGGACGCGCTCGGCGAGGGTCTGGTTCGCGGTGCTGATGGTCGGATCCGCGACGCGCGCGGGCGTTTCGTGTCCGCGGGCCGGGCGCTGGGAGCTGCTGCGGGTGACGCAGCGGGGGATGGACTCCGTAGCGGGACCGAGGACGGCGCGGCCGACGCGGTCAACGCCGCCGAGGGGGAGATGTCGCGGCTCCAGATGGTGGCTGCCGCGGCGGGGGTCGCGGCGGGTGCGGCCCTGATGGTGGGGATGCAGCAGTCGCTGGAGCAGTCCCAGACCACGGGCAGGCTCGGCGCGCAGTTGGGGAAGACGCCGGCGGAGGCTCAGCGGTACGGGAAGATCGCCGGGAAGCTCTACGCCGACGCGATCACCGTCGACTTCCAGGGTGCGGCTGACGCGATCTCGGCGACGATGCGCTCCGGGCTGCTGCCGGCGAACGCGACGAACGCACAGATCGAGAGCATCGCCACGAAGGTCTCGGACCTGGCGAGCACCTTCGAACTGGACCTGGGCCAGACTGCGAACGCGGTCGGGCAGACGATGAAGACCGGTCTGGCGACCAACGCCCAGACCGCGCTGGACGTCATCACCCGCGGCCTCACCGTGATGGGCCCCAGGGCCGACGACATCGCCGACACCTTCAACGAGTATTCGACGATCTTCCGCCAACTGGGCCTGGACGTCGGCCAGACCACCGGGATCATGGCGCAAGGCTTGGCCGCCGGTGCCCGGGACACGGATGTGGTCGCGGACTCGCTCAAGGAACTGACCCTGATCACTCAGGGCGGCGGCGAGGAAGTCGACAAGGCGTTCAAGAAGATCGGCTTGTCCGGCTCGTCGATGCAGGCCGCGTTCTCCAAGGGCGGGCCTGCGGCGAAGACCGCGCTGGACCAGATCTTCGACGGCCTGCGCCAAGTAAAAGATCCGGCCGACCGGTCCGCTCTCGCGCTCACGCTCTTCGGCACCAAGTCGGAGGACATGCAGAAGGCCCTTTTCGCCATCGACCCGAGCAAAGCCGTATCAGCTCTCGGGCAGACGGCAGGGGCGGCGGACAAGGCGGGAACAACCCTTCGGGATAACGCCGGCCACAAGGTGGAGGCGTTCCAGCGTGGCCTTCAGCAGGCTTTCGTGAACGTCCTCGGGACTCAGGTGATTCCGGCGCTGGCCTCTTTCGGTGGGTGGGCTCAGCGGAATTCGGGAACACTCCAAATTTTGGCCGCTGTGATCGGCGGGGCGCTGGTGCCCGTTCTGATCCTGATGGGCGTGAACGCCACCGTTGCAGCGGCGCGTGTGGTGATTGCATGGGTGTCGTCCGGCGCGGCAGCACTGAGCAGCGCCGGTACGCAGGTCGCCGCCGGGGCGCGGGTGGTCGGGACATGGCTCCTGATGGGCGCTCAGGCCATGCTCCAGGGCGCGCGTATGGCTGCGGCGTGGGTGCTGGCTATGGGTCCGGTCGGCTGGATCATCGCTGCAATCATCGGCCTGGTCGCAATTATCGTCCTGAATTGGGACAAGATCAAGGATTTCACGGCTCGGACCTGGGATTGGGTCTGGCAGAAAATCAAAGACATCGGCTCTTTCATCTCCAATTTTTTCATCGGGTGGAAAATCGTTGCCTTTTTCATCAAGCACTGGGACCAGATCAAAACCAGTGTCGGCAAGAAAGCCCATGAGCTGGTCGAATTCGCGCGGAAGCTTCCCGGAAGGCTCACCAAAGCGATCGGCGATCTGGGCAAACTGCTGTGGGAAAAGGGTAAGGATCTCATTTCCGGCCTGTGGGAAGGCATCAAGGAAATGGGTCCCTGGATCGCCAAGAAACTTGGCTCCTGGGTTGCTGACAAAATCCCGGGGCCTATCGCAAGGGCGTTGGGAATCAAATCGCCGTCGCGGGTCACGATGGCGCAGGGCCGGTGGGTAGCCCGCGGCCTCGTGGAGGGTATGACCGGGTCCACCAAGCAGGTCCGAGCTGCCTCGCAGAAGCTGGCGGACATTGTGCGGGACAGCCTGTCCGGCCGACGCGAGTCGAAGGCCATGGGGCGCGTAGGCAAGGACTCCAAGCGGCTGCTCGGCCTCGCTGCTCAGGACGAGCGCCTGGCGGGACGGCTGAAGGCCGCCTCCAAGTCGCTCGCCGGCCAGATCTCCGCCCGGAACAAGCTCGCGGCCGACGTCGCCAAGGGAGTTCTGGATTCGGCGAACATCACCTCCGGTCAGGGCGACGGCCCGGTGACAGCCGACCGCATCCTCGCCAACCTCACCAGCCGACTCGGCCAGGCGCGGCAGTTCGCACAGCAGCTCGCCCAGCTTCGGAAGAAGGGGGTGCGCGCCGATCTGCTCGCGCAGATCGCGCAGGCCGGAGTAGAGCAGGGGGCGGGGGCGGCGGCGGCTCTGGCGAACGCGTCCGGCGCGCAGATCAAGCAGATCAACGCGACGCAGGGCGCTCTGGTGACTGCCGCTGGGCAGGCTGGCAGCGTCGCCGGGAACGCGATGTACGGGGCCGGGATCCAGGCTGCTCAGGGCCTGGTGAAGGGGCTCCAGAGCCAGCAGTCGGCGATCGAGCGGCAGATGCTCGCCATCGCCAAGGGCATGTCTGCGGCGATCCGCAAGGCATTGGGGATCCGGTCGCCGTCGCGGGTGATGGAGCTGCTCGGCCGGTACATCCCGCAGGGCCTCGTCGCCGGTATCGATGGGGGCCGGACTGCTGTGGACCGGTCGATGTCGTCTCTGGTGGACGCCGGAGCGGTGGCGCTGCCTGGCGGTACCGGGGGTGCTCCCGACGCTGCGGGCCGTGGTCCGGGCGGGGGGCGGATCGTGCTGGAGATCCGCTCGGGCGGCAGCCGCTGGGACGACCTGATCATCGACTCCCTGCGGCACAGCGTGCAGAAGGGCGGCGGCGACGTGCAACTCGTCGTCGCAGGACGGAGGTAGCGCGATGCCGTTCCCGGAGGATCCGCTCGATTTGCGGGCTGAGCTGGAGATCTCGGGTCAGCGGGTCGACGTCACCGGCCACGTGTATACGCGGGAGCCGATCAGCATTGCGCACGGCACGACGAGCCGCGGCTCTCAGCCTGACCCCGCGTCCTGCTCGCTCCAGCTCGACAACCAGGGCGGCATCTACAGCCCGCGCAATCCGATGTCTCCGTATTACGGGCGGCTGGGCCGGAACGCCCCGCTGCGGATCACCGTGCCGGGCCCTGAGTCGTACCTCAGCATGGATGGAGTCGGCACGGCCGGGGCCGCCACCCCGGATCACGCGAGTCTCGACATCACAGGGGATTTGGATATCCGTGTGGAGGCCACACCGCAATGGGTGTCGCCTGTTCCGCAGCTCCTGATCGGGAAATGGCAGGCACCCAGCGCGCAGTCGTATCTGCTGTTCATCCAGAGCGGCAGGCTCTACCTGCTGCACTCCACCACGGGCACCGACGTCGGCACGTACAACACGTTCTGGACTCTCCCGGGGCTGCCGGAGCGTGCCGCGGTACGGGCAACGCTGGACGCCAACAACGGGTCCAGCGGCTACACGGTCACGATGTACTGGGCACCGTCACTCGCCGGGCCCTGGGTGCAGTTCGGCGAGTCGTCGTGGCCGGGCGTCACCAGCATCCACGCAGGTACGGCGCCGCTGGCGATCGCGCCCGCGCTGCCGCCGACGACGCCGGCATGGCCTGCGATGTCCCGTCGGGTGCACCGGGCCGAGGTTCGCTCCGGCATCGGCGGGACCGTCGTGGCCGCTCCGGATTTCAGGAGCCTGCCGCCCGGTTCCAGCAGCCTCACGGACAGCACCGGGAAAGTCTGGACGCTGACCGGCGCAGCAGAGATCACGAACAGGGAGTTCCTCTTCTACGGTGAGGTGAGCGAGTGGCCGCAGCGGTGGACGCCGGGCGGGCATAGCGCGTGGGTGCCGATCCAGGCTGCGGGCATCCTCCGCCGCCTGGGGCAGGGCCGCAAACCGATTGACTCGACGCTGCGCCGCAGGATTCCGCGCTCCGGCCCGGTGGCGTACTGGCCTCTGGAGGACGGCCCGGCCACGACCGCACCCGCGTCCCCAGTACCGGGCGTGACCCCGATGGTGGTCACCGGTCTGACGTACGAGTCTGACGACACCCTGCCCGGGTCGTCCGCGCTGCCGAGTATCAGCGCAGGGGCCACGGTCCGCGCCACGGTCCCCACGTACACCGCTACGGGGGCGTGGCATGTAGAGATGATGTACCGCCTCAATGCCGCCCCCGGGATGCTGAATACCCTGCTCGACATTTACACGAGTAGCGGGCCATGGTCCCGTTTTACCGTCCGGGTACAGACGGACAATGTCCAGGTGACCGGCACCAGTTTGGATGGCGAATCCACCACGCTGCTGCTGAATGTAAATTTCGGTCCGCGCGTGGCGGGCCAGTGGAATCGACTCCAGCTGATCGCGGAAACGGTCGGAAGCCAGATCAAGCTCACAGTACTTGTTGCCCCGGTGAGCGGACAGGGGGGTTCCCTATCCCACACCTACACAGGCACGGTGGGAGTCGTCCGGCGCATTGATACGCAATTCGGTGCGGATCTCGACGGAATGGCAATCGGACATTACTCGGTATTCTCGGAGTCGTCGGCATTCGTTTACAATTTCGCCGATCACGGATTTACGGCAGAAACGGCTACAGCGCGGCTCCAGCGGCTAACGCAGGAAGAGCCCACGGTCCCTGTCACGGTGATTTCCGGTGGCAGGGACGCTGAGCGGATGGGTCCGCAGCGACCCGCCACGCTGATGGATCTCGTCGCCGAGTGCGCGGCGAGCGACGGCGGCATGTTGTACGAGCGCATGGACCGCCTGGGCCTGGCCTACCGCGCCCGCGCGACGCTCGAAAACCAGCCGGTAGCCCTGACGCTGGACTATGCGGCCGGGCATGTGGTGCCGCCGCTGGAGCCCGTTGATGACGACCAGGCCACCCGCAACGACGTCTCCGTCACCCGCGCGGGCGGGGCAACGGCACGGCACCCAGTCGAGACCGGGCCCCTGTCCACTCTGCCGCCCGAGCGGGGTGGCGTTGGGATCTACGACGAGTCCGTGACACTGTCGCTCGCCGCTGACGCCCAGACCGAGCAGATCGCGGCGTGGCTGGCGCATCTGGGCACGTGGGATGAGGCACGCTGGCCCACCGTCCGCGTGCTGCTGCACAAACACCCGCAGCTCATCTCCGCTGTCCTGCGCCTGCGGATCGGCGATCGGGTCCGCATCATCAACCTCCCGCCGGAGTCCGGCAGCGGCGGCGACCCCGTCGACCTGCTCGTCCAGCACATCAGCCACGTCCCCCGGCCGCGGGCGTGGGAAATGACGCTCGTCTGTGCCCCGGCTGGCCCGTACACCGTGGGTGTGCTGGACGATCCAGCCCTGGGCCGACTGGATACGGAGGGCTCGGAACTGGTGGCCGGGGTGTCCGCGTCGGCTACGAGCTGGTCCGTGGCGACGACCGCGGGCCCGCGCTGGATCACCACCGCAGAGGCGCCGATCGCGTTCCCGTTCGATCTGCTGATCAGCGGCGAGCGGGTGACCGTGGGCGGTATCTCGGGCACGTCGTCCCCGCAGACGTTCACCATTTCGGCGCGCTCCGTCAACGGCATTGCGAAACCGCATTCGGCAGCCACGTCACTTTCCCTTGCGCAGCCCATGCGCCTCGCACTCTGAAAGGGGAATATCCGTGCCTCTGTACGCCGGACAGATTCTCACCGCGGGTCAGGCGGAGCGCATTCAGCCCCGCACCTACGAGGCCGCCGGAAACGTCCAGACTACGGGGCCGGTCAGCAATTTCGACGTCCCCGGGGCGGTCATTAATCTGACCACCCTGGCACCGAACGCTACCTATGTGGCTGAATGTGTCTGGGATTTCGACCAGGTCGGCACAGGGACTAACGCTCTCGGCTCCGGCCGGTTGAAAGTCGACGGTGTACTCGCGGACCGGTTCGCCACCTTCCAGACAAACGGTTCCGTCAACGACCGGAAAACCACGTCCCAGAACTACCGGGGAATTCTCGCCGCAGCGGGCGCGCACACCCTCGGCCTCACCGTGAATCTGCCCAACAATCAGATGATCTTGCAGGGCGTGTATTCGTCATTGATCGTGACGATTTACGAGGTGGTGTAATGCCTACGCACTTCCTGTCCACGACAGGAGGCGGCACCCTGGCCGTGATCGGTGGGGCGCTCCGGAACACCGGCTCGGGCTGGGGAGCGATCAGCGACACCGGGCATCGGCCATCCGGGATCACCAGCGTGGCCACGCAGCCTGATCACATCGAGGTACAGCACGCTGTCGGCGCCGCTCGCGTGGTCGCACTCCAGGTGACCGTGGACGAGACGTACGCCGCGGCGGGTCTGCGGTGCGGAGTCTCCGCAGGGCTCGCCCTCAGCCGTATCTACTTGTACTCCGGTGCGTCCAGTACCCCGGTGGCCCCGGCCACCATCGCCGCGGCAACCGGCAATTTGTGGCTCCAGGGCCTCATGGAGACCTGACGCCACCTCCGCTCCCATCGCCCCGCGCCATCCGGCCGGGGCTTTCTGCTGCCCAGGAGGCATCATGTCTGCACCCGTGCCGAGCGTCGGCCGGATCGTCCGCTACGTCAGCCATGGCTCACCCGTCCTCCCAGACGGATCACAGACCTACCCGTCGGTCTGCCGCGCGGCCATCATCACCGAGGTCCCCGAGCACCTTCTTCGGGAACCGCTGGACGGCTGCCCCAACGGAACCCAAGGCGAATGGATCGCATCGTTGGCGGTGCTCAACCCGTCAGGGATCTTCTTTGACCAGGCGGTGCCGTACGCCGAGCCGGACGGATCGGGTCTGGTGGGCGGAACTTGGCACTGGCCGGAGCGGGTCTGATGGCCGCCCCGCTCACGGCCGACGAGTTGCTCGCCGTCCTCCGAGCGGAGGGCCTGGCCGTGGTCGAGGTCGGGAACTGGCGCACCCGCAACAGGAACCACAAGGGGCCGTGGGGCCCGGTGCACGGTGTTGTGATCCACCACACCGTCACCAAGGGCACCGCGCAGACCGTCGCAATCTGCCGCGACGGGCACAGCGCCCTCCCCGGGCCGCTGTGCCATGGCGTGATCGCCAAGGACGGCACCTTGCACCTGGTCGGCTACGGCCGCACCAATCACGCAGGGTCGGGCGACGACGACGTCCTCCAGGCGGTCATCGCGGAACGGGCGCTCCCGACCGTGAACGAGGCGAACACCGACGGCAACCGGCACTTCTACGGCTTCGAGTGCGAGAACCTCGGCGACGGCAAGGATCCGTGGCCGGCCGCTCAGCTGGAAGCGATTGAGAAGGCGTCGGCGGCGATCTGCCGGGCGCACGGGTGGACCGCGCGCTCGGTCATCGGGCATCTGGAGTGGCAGCCGGGCAAGCCGGACCCCCGTGGCTTCACCATGGGGTCGATGCGCGCCCGGGTCGAGTCCCGGCTGGCAGGCAGGCCCGCGGCACCCGCTAAGCCGAAGCCGCCCGCGCCCAGGCCCAAGGCGTACGAGCCCTTCCCCGGCGCCGGGTTCTTCGCGGTGGGGCGGCGCAGTCCGGTCATCACGGCGATGGGCAAGCGGCTGGTGGGGGAGGGCTGCGGCCGGTACCGGGTGGGGCCGGGCCCGGCGTGGTCGGAAGCGGACCGTCAGTCGTACGCGGCCTGGCAGCGCAAGCTCGGCTATTCGGGCAGCGCGGCCGACGGCATTCCCGGCAAGACCAGCTGGGACCGACTCAAGGTCCCGAACGTATGAGAAAGATGGATCAGCCGATGAAGGACAAGACACTCCAGCTCGCCGTGTTCGCGATCTGCGTGGCTGGCTATGTCGCGCTGGCGATCGCCGACGCGGCGACGGCGGAGTACGTGGCGCTGATCGGTCCGGTGCTCGGCGCGGCGTTCCTGATGCCGCGTCTCGGCCAGCAGGATCAGGCGCTGGATGAGATCAAGGAGAACACGAACGGCGTCCTCACCCGCAGGATCCAGGACGCGGTCAAGTCGGCGCTCGATGGCCGCCCCCAGCAATGACGCGATGCTGCCCTGAGCCCCCGTCCGGCCCCTTCGTGGGGTCGGGCGGGGGTTACTTCTTTGTGTATGCCATGACCGCGTCCCGGAGACCGTTGTGGGCGTCGCGGGACCGTTCCCGTCCGGTCGTCAGTGCGGCCTCCACGTCGGCGGAGAACTGTCCATCGGCGGGTTCACCAAGCTGGATCGCGCTCAGATCGATCGCCGACCAGGCCGCTGCCTCGGCCGCGGCGGTCAGGGCCGGGTCGGCCGTAGCCAGGGCCAGCCGGTCCCGGGCCCTGGTCACCGCGCTGCGGGCCCCGTAGACCGTGGCCCGATCGGTGGGGTCAGGCTCTCCGGCCCTGATCGAGTCGACCCGCAGCCAGTAGACCTCTCGGTAGGAGACGACAGCGTGGAGCAGGTCACCGGCGGCTGCGAGGACCTCCTGATGGTGCTGTCGGTCCCGGGCACGCCGGTCGGTCAGGAGCTGGGTACCGGATGCAAGTGCTACTCCGGCGAGGGTGCCGAGGACGGCTATGAGTGTCGACCACATAGGTGGGGACGGTACGGGCGCGGCGCCGGAGGCACAGCCGGATCAGGGGATCAGTCACCTATACCTGCTCCCGCCGCCACAAGTGGGGGCCGTCATGTCGTGGGCGTCCGCCAGATAACTGGGGTGTTTTCCGGACACCGATACCTGTTCCGTGGCTGGATGCGGTGCGATGCTGGGGTTGTGGTAGCGGGTCCTCCGCCATCCCCCGGGCGGGGGACCCGCGCCCCGGCCTGTCCCTCCCGACCTCCCTGCGGGAGGGCCGACGCCTGCCCGCACAGATCCGGGGGGGTGCTTTATTCATCACGCGATTGTTGCTACCTGTGACGATCCAGGGTCGCAAGTGCCGAGATAGTTACGTCCAGAGTGTAACTATCTCTGCACCAGACTGGCGCGACGACCACGCAGTGTCACGCCGCCTCGTCGGCCACCGGGCGCTCCGCCTCGATGACCCGTTCCCGCGCCTGACCCTCCCGCGCCCGGAGGGGCGGGCCGACGCGCGCCCTCTCAGGCAGCCATCTCCTGTCGCAGAATGTCCAGGGCGTTGGACGCGCTGGTGCGCAGGTCCGGCATCCGGTCACCTGCGGTCCGCATGATCCGTTGCAGTTGGTGAGGAAGGCGCTGCTCCGTGGCTTCGCGTGTCGCGATCGTGAGGTACTCCGCTGCTCCGCTGCGGTCTCCGGCGAGAAGGCGCACATGTGCTGCCGTGATCATCTCGATGGCGCGCCACTGCGGTGCGACCGTGGTGGTGACGCTCACGTTGTTGTCCACCAGCTTGATCGCCTCGCGGGTGCGGCCGGTGTCAACGAGTCCCCGGAGCCGGATCTCGTTGAGGGCGAAGGGGTTGAAGAGGCTGGTGTGCTGCACATTCTCCAGGAGTTCGTGGCATTCCTGGGTGACCTGGTCGAAGAGTTCAGGGTGACCGAGAGCGCCGGCCGCCCGGCCGAGGAGGGGCAGGACAGCGGCTCGTGCGTCGGCGTTCGGAGCAATCGCGGCGGCGCGGCGCAGTCGATCGACTGCGGCCCCGCGTAGGCCGGCTTTGCGCAGCTCGTTGCCGTGCATCCGAAGGATGTATGAGGTGAAGCCCGGGTCGCCGAAGTAGTCGGCGATCTTGATGCTTTTCGCTGTCCAGTGGGCGGCGGTGCTGAGTCGCTCCTCCGGAAGGACGTTGCCCAGGGCGACGCCAAGGCCGACACGGGCCTGGGCGAGGAGTCGAAGGACGTCGCGCTCGGTGTGTCCGTCGGCGACTCTCGCTTCGAGCCGGGCGGCCAGCGGCCACAGTTCCTCCACGGCCGCGGAGGCGTGGCCGGACTGGCGGGCGATCTCGGCCAGGCGGATCGTGGACTCGCCGAACTGGAGCATCGCCCGGTGGTCGGTATCTGCCGGGTCGGTGACGCCCAGGACATGTGGCGGGAGGCGGAGTTGCTCGCAGACCCGCCGCCGGGAACCGACATCGTCGAGGCCACGCTTTCCGATCTCGACGGCGGAGATGTACGTCTTGTCGTAGCCGAGCAGGGAGCCGAGCTGCGTCTGGTTCAGCCGGTGAACGGATCGGTAGAAGCGGAGAATCCCGCCCAGGTCTCCGGCCGCCAGGACCAGTTGGGCCTGGGGAGTAGCCCAGTGCCACTCGGCGTGCCCCGAGAGCCGTGGAGCATCAGCGGACTGCCGGAACTCCGCTCCGTCTCCGGCCATGGCTACCGCCCGCTGGTCCAGGCCGCGATCGCCTGCTTGTACCCGCCGGGCATGTTCAGCTGCGGCACCTCGGCGGTGGTGAAGAGCCCGATCTCCTTGTGCTCATGGCTCAGTACGGGGGGTCGGTCGGGCGTCAGGACGTGGCAGCCGTAGGTCACGATCAATACACGGCGCCCGGGGATCGGCTCGTAGATCCAGACGCCTTCGTCGATGAGGGGGCCGGCCTTGACCTCCCAGCCGGTCTCCTCGCGCAGTTCGCGCTCCAGGGCGCGTTCCGGGCTCTCGTCGGTCGGGACGCCTTCAGACGGATCGCCGATCTCCAGGCGGCCTCCGGGCAGTTCCCATTCCTGCCGTTCGTTCTTGAGCAGCAGGACCCGGCCTTGGACATCGAGAGCGACGGCCTTGACAGAGACGGGCCACAAGGGGGGTGTGTACGGCATGAGGGACCTCTGTCTTGCACGGCAGACCGGGACGGTCGGAACGTAGCAGGCGCCCTCAGCCTCGTGAACCTCGTAGCCGAATTGTCCGTATCGACAATCCGTCGCTTTACGCCCGTGGCCTCCCGCTCCCACTGTGGCATCACCTGCCGCCGACGCTGGAGCCCGAGAATGCCCGACGTAATAGAGAACGCACTCTTCACGGCCCATCGTGTTGACGTCCACGCCCCGGAGGCTGAGCCCGAGATCGCCCGTCGGCTGCGCACGCACGGACTGGTGACCGTGGAGGGACTGTTCACCCGGCGCGATGTCCTCGCGCTCGCCACGCGCCTCATGCATCTGTCGCCGCACCCGGACAGCGACCCCGATGGCCTGACCGCTATTCAGCACACGCAGCGGCACGCCGGCCGCCTTGGGTACGCCGGGCTCGGGCAGGGGGAACTCGCCGCGCACACCGAACGCGCTCAGACCCCGCGACCGCCACGGCTGATGATCCTGGCCTGTGAGTGGAAGGCAGTGACCGGAGGCGAGTCCCTCCTGATCGACGGGCGTGAGGCGCTGCGCGACCTCGCCCTGCGCTGCCCCGAAGCCGTGGAGAAGCTTTCGAAGCCGCGTTCCGTGTACTTCGGGACGGGGGCAGGGCACCCGTCCAGTGTTTTCACGCCCCATCCCGGGGGACGCGTGAGCATCCGGCTCAGGCGAGACGGCCTCGCCCGCTGGAGCCCGCTCGTCCAGCCCTACCTGGAGCAGTTGGAGGCCGCGCTGCTCGCTCGACAGCAGCGTCTCGACCTCTCATCCGGCCAGGCGTACATCCTGGACAACCACCGCTGGCTCCACGCCCGTACGGAGTTCTCCGGACGACGGCGCTTTCTCCGGGCGCTCGGCGAGCCGCGCTTCGAGATGCCGGTCGGTTTCACTGCCCCACCCGCTGCCGCCCTCACGGCCGTGCCAGGTGATGGGTGATGGGTACGCCCACGACCCAGTGGGTCGGGCGCCCATCTGGCCCTCCCTACCCGGCGACCTGCTCACCCCCCTGCCCCCGGCCGGAGGATGCCGGGGGCCTGGTCCTCGCCCCGGATCCGGCGGTGCGGACGGTGCGCGAGATCGAGTGCATCACCTGCGGAGCAGCCTCGGCAGATGAGGAGGGCACCCTGGGCCGGTCCTCCTGGGCCCTCGCCCACGCCCGTACCACCGGGCACGACCGGTACGCGGAGCACACCAGGCGCGGCCTGCGCACCACCCCCCGGGAGACGCCGTGAGCGGGCCGGAGTTCTGCGTGCGCTGTGACCGGCCCATCCTCGGCGAGGGGGTGCAGGTCGACGGCGGGGAGGACTCGCCCTCGGGCGCCCGGCCGCCGTCGTACGTGCACCCCGAGTGCACCTGGCGGTCACCGCAGGGGATCCAGCGATGACCACGCCCCCGCCGACCCCCGCCGCCCAGCCGTGTGAGCTGACGCCCGAGTGCCGCTTGGACGCCTGCGAGTTCTGCATCGGTCCGGGGGATATCCGCCTGCCGTGGCAGGGACCGGCGGAACGGCCGGTACAGACGGTCCGCTGCACCCACGACTGCCACCAGAGCGAGTGACCACCCTGCCCGATCCCTGAGACCGCCCCGGTCCGTCCGCGCATCCCCCGTAACGGACGGACCGGGGCCCCACCCCCACCGTGCTTGGAGTACACCCGTGT
>NZ_JBSGUP010000040.1:0-26584 GCF_053607985.1 Streptomyces sp. NPDC055078 | reverse complement strand
CCCGCCGGATAGACTACCGCCCCGGCCCTATTCGATCCGGCGGGTCCGCGCCGCGCCACGGGCCGATCGCACGGGCCGATCGCACGGGCCGATCGCACGGGCCGATCACCCCGGCATCACTACGACGGATCGAGCGCGCTCCGGAGGATCTGATAGTGGGTCCCTTTTGCTATCTGCGCATGATTGGGCACGCTCACCGTCCGGCCATTTCCACCACGAAGGACACAATGCGTGCCATCGCGAACCATACGGAATCCCCGGCTCTTGAGGAAGTCGATCATTTCGGCGGCGGAACAGGGAAAAGCGGGAGGTCGGTGCGCACGGCGCCGTCGACTCATGGACTGGCTCTCCTCGAAGGCTGTCCGCGGAGGCAGCGCGCACTGCCCGGCGCGGAGGCGGAAACGCCTTCAGTCAGCAGCGCCGGGGCACATCGGATCGAGCGGGTCGGACGAGTCCGGCAAACCTCGGACGGGCTCGGACCTCCGCCGGTAGGGTGCAGTACCTTTTCGGAGCGTCGGGGGTGGGGGATGGGCGGCAGCGCGAGCAGGGCCGAGGAAGAATTCGCGAAGTGGCTGCGTGAAGTGCGTGCCGGCCACGAGTGGCTGACCTACGAGAATCTCCGCAGGAGGACCGGCATACCCACGTCCACCATTTCGAATGCCTTCGGGGGAAGGCATTTACCCTCGTACGACAATGCCCAGAAGCTCGTCAGGGCCATTTCCGGCGACGGCGGATTCGAAGACGAGTGCCGTATCCGATGGGTCGCCGCGAAGAAGGCGCGAGAGAAGCGGAACGACCCCGACCGGGCCGAACCGACCCCGATCGAGGACAGTTCGGCCGGACCTGATACGGCCTCTCCGGACGCTCCCCCGGCCGCCGCTTCAAGAACCCCGCCGGAATCCACTCGCCCCCACCGCGCCGTCCGCATGCTGATCGTGGGCGCCGTGGCCTTCTCGATGGGTCTCGGCCTTCTGTATGGATATCGTGCGGTGACGGTGCAGGACGACCGTCGCGGCGCGGATGGCGGACGGCAGGAAGGCGTCGACCGGAACATCGCGGTGTACACCGAACTCCTCGATCAGCCGGACAAGGGTCTGATCGCAGCCTCGAAGGACGAATTCATTCCCTCACCGAGCGAGCGCAGATTTCTCTCCACTCCCTACACGGTCGGCACTCAGAAATATCTCAACATCGTGAGAAACTCGGCGGAAGCCATCGAGGTCGAGTCAGTGACGTCGAGCATCCTCCTGACCAATGAGCGGAATCAGAAGATCAAGATCGTGAACATTGAAATCGACATCGTGGAGCGCGGCAGCCCCTGGTCCGGAACCCTCTTCTGCGTCGGCCCTCAAGCAGGCGGCCCAAATATGCAGATGCTCTTCGATCTGGATACCGCGAAGCCGGTCGCCCGCTCGACGGACGCGACAATGGAAGAAGTCGGCCCACCCTTCTTCTACAGCAGGACGATCGACCTGGAGGGAAAGGGGCAGGAGACCCTTGCGGTGCGAGCGGTGACAAAAAGAAGCTTCGTCGCTTTTCAGCTCCTGGTCACCTATTTGATCGGCCAGGAACGCAAGGTGGTGGCCATCGACAACAATGGACGCCCCTTCCGGGTGACGGCTTTCAACAAGATGGGAGCGGGCAGCGGTTCCTACCGCCGAGTCTTCTCGATGACCCCCGAGTACGCCTTGCGGGAGGCCGCCGGGCGCGGGAAGACCGGGAGGGGCGCACCCTGCGGCGCCTAACGAGCTCGTGCATGGCTGGCGGTGAGGCGTCGAAGGGTTCGACGTGGCTCAGTGCTCACATCTGCCGCGCTGCGGCCAGGTCTGCGGATTGCCCCAGAGGGTCGCAGCACCAGCGTCTACTGCCGTTTTCCCTGGAGTAGCTGATGTTTCCTTCCTCCGCCTCGGCTGCGCGTGGTGCCCGGCTGACGACCCTCCTCGTCGCCCAGCTGCGGCTGGCCGCACGACGGTCAACGGCTCCGCCCAGAGCCTGGGACTGACGTGGAACGCGGTGGCGAGCGCCGTCTACGGATGGACGTGGCGCTCCGTCACCGATCCGCCTCCGCTCACCCCTCCAGCGCCTGCGGGAGAGCCTGACCGGTCCTACGCACGTCTGACTCCCCAGGCTGTGGCCGTCATGCGCCGGGAGTACCGCGGCGGCAGCGTGAGCATCGCGCAACGGGCCGCGCGGTACCAGGTGGCCGAGAGCGCCGCCCGCAACGCCATCATGGGGTTCACTTGGCGGTATGTCGCCGAGCCGGCCGTCGGGCGGGCGGACGTGGGCGGCCGGACCGTCGTTTCCGAGGAGGACGAGAGGGAGATCATGCGGCGGCGGTCTGCCGGGCAGCGTGGCCTGGTGACCACAGGCCCGCACTCAGTTCGTTCGAGGCCCAGGTCAGGCCGCGCACCGCGTGATCGACGGTGCCGGCCCATCGAGGTCGGTGGCCGTCACGGTACGGGCCGGAGGCCAGCGCCCGGCGCCGGTCACCGAGCAGCAGGGGCACATCGGCCGTGTCGCGGACCGCGGCGCTCTCCCGGAGGTCCTCCAGCAGGTGCCAGGTCACAACCCGCCGGGCTGACTCCAGGAGATCCTCGCGCTGCCGGGCTCTGGCCCAATTTCCGGGCACGGCTCGTTGCCAGGCGGGAAGCGGCTCGGCGTAGAGCTCCTGGTGACGGGCACCGTCCAGCCACCACAGCGGCTGATCGAGCGGCACGTCGTCGACCAGGACATCGGCGTCCCGCGCGGCACGCCAGACCGCCAGCGCCAGGAGCAGCGTCGCAGGCATCCACCGGGTCAGCCTCTCCTCACCCGGGTCGGCGTCGGCGATCCCGCCCTCCTCCTCGATCCGCTCGATGTCCCCGGGGTCGTAGCCGATGTACCGATCCGTCAGCGCCCACGACAGCCGCCGCACCCGCGCCCACGTGCCCCTCCCTGTATGCCTGCTGGTGCCGGACCTCCCAGTCATCCAGCTCCTCCGCCCCGGTCACGAACCCCCCTTCCGTCATCATGCAGATCAGCACCGGTCACGCTATCGCCCTGGGAGGGCGCAGCGTGATGGTTCGGCAACTGACCAGGCACCGCCCGTCGCGATCCCACCCGCGGCCTCGTCTTCGCCGGGATCAACAAGACCCCGCCTTTCCGTACCATCGGACCGACTGGCCGGCGTCCTCAGCCATGCGCACAACGACTTTCAGCGCTCGTAGTGGCGCTGATCTGCGACCACCCGCTCAGCGGCACCGACATCCGCCGGCTGCTGCTCACCGACCGCTGCGCCTCCGCGTGGCTCCGTGAACGTCACCACCGCTGGCCAGTGACCACCAACCCGCATCCGCTGATCAACCGATGGACCGCGGTGGACACCACTGAGCCCCCGCCAACTTGAAATCGGCAGATCAAAGGGGCTGGTGTGACCGGCTCTCGGGGTGCTCCCGCTGGTCATGGGCGACTGTCTGCGGAGAAGACCGTCTGTCAGCGGTTGACTTCGAGGTTGGTTAGAACGAGCAGGGCGCACAGGAGCTGGGTGGCGCGGGCGGGCTTGGTGCGGAGTTTGCTGAGGGTCCGCCAGTTCTTGAGGTGGGCGAAGCCGTGCTCGACCGGTGCACGTCCGCTCGGTGAGGACGCGGCCGGCCCCGGTCCGCCGTACGGGACTTTCTCGATGCGTTTGCCTGCGGGCTCCAGGCCGTGCCTCTTTGCGTAATTGACAACGCGACGCCACTCCGCGACCTCGTCGTCATCGGGATCAGTGATCCGGACGCGCCCCTCGGCGATGAGCCGCTCGATCAGTTCCCGCGCCTTCGCCCGCCGGGCACGCGCGACGGGCCGCTCGCTATGGGCCGACCGAGGCTTGGCGGGCTCCGCCGGCTCACCGCCGCCAGCGACCGTAGAGTTGTCGTCGATCATCAGGAGCCAACGATCCCGCAAGGCATCGGCCGAACGCCAGCCACTTGCCCTCAGCGTTCCGAGCGCCCTCGTCGACGGCAGGGGGTCAGGGGAGCCCGTGCTGCCGTTCGATCAAGGCGCCGACCACCAGTGCACAAGCTCCGGCCCACGCCGCGCTGCCTTACCGCGAGCACAGCCGAAGGGGCGTCGGTCAGCCGCGGGAGTCCTCTGGGACCTTTCTGGGACTTCCGGCCCCATCAACCGGCACGAGCGTGAATCAACCGAAAGCCCATTCGCGCAGCTCAGCAGCCACCACGCGCCCATCACGGCAGGTCACGGCGCCCACTGATCTCTTCTGGGACATTCGCCCAGCAGGACTCAGTAGCTCCGCGCTGAGCGTCGCCGACCGTCGCGCTCCATTCGTACCCGCCGCCCGACGTGCTCCGACCTGCATGACAATCCGCCTGACGCTCCATCAGAACGAGCGTTCAAATGAGCGTCAAGACACCTCGGAGAGCGTCATTTCAGCGTCAGGATATCGCCCGTAGCGCCCACAACGCACACCACCTAAACCCGCAGGTCAGGCGCCTTCGCGGCCGGTTCAAGGATCGCCACGCACTCCACATGGTGCGTCATCGGGAAGAGGTCGGTTGGGTCTGGTTGAAGATAGGTGCAGGTCAGAGGCTATTTGATGTACGCGATTGCGGCGATCTCCGGGCCCCGAGCGTCATATGAGCGTCAAGAGAAAGAGGGCTCAGGCGAGCGTCGGGGTTCGGTGTCGGTCGTCGGCCGAGCGGGGGCGTTCACTCCGCGTGAAGGGTGCATGCAGCCGTCATTCGGCAGCGCTGTGGGCGGTAGCGCCCTTCCTGAAGTGGTGGTGCGACAACGAGTGATGCACCGAGCCGGATCGTCCCGCTCAAATGTCCCGGAAGAGACCAGCCAGGTCTGCGACCCGCTTTGCTTGCCGTGGCTAGGCAGCTGAACTGCGCAAATAGCCTTTCGGCTCTTTCACGGCCATGCCCGTTGATGCAGCCGGAAGTCCCAGATTCCGACGCCGTACAGCGAGCGGCCCGTCGCTCGGGCTCGGCGGGCGAAGGTGGGGGCGGTGGCTCGATCCAGCCGCGCCGCCAACCCTTGGCGACCTCCCAGTCGCCGCCAGCCCCGGCGAAGACAGCGAGCGCGACCATGATGAGAACGCCGACCTTCCGGGCGACCATCACGCCTCAGTACAGGGAGGCGCCGATCGCGCAGCCCAGGGCGACCAGAGCTGGGACGCCCCAGCCCAGGCCGTACTTCGCCCCCAATCGGTTGACCTTCAATACGCGCCGGATCGCGTCGTCGATTGAGGTGTTGGCCGCTTGGAACAGATCAGCAGACAGGGCGTGGACCACGGTGATGGCGACGGTGATGAAGGCGATGGCGCAGAAGCTGAACAGGACGCCTGTTAGTGCCGATCGCGGCCTGAGCCAGGGCACGCGCGTCCCGCCGCCAGGTCGCGAACATCAGCTGGATGCAGAACGTGCCGACGGTCAGCGAGCCCGATGTGCAACAGCAGCTCGTAGTAGTCCCGGAACCATCCGGCGTTGAGATCGATGGCGGTGGTCGCGTTGACGGCGTCAGCGGCGAGATCCGCCGCGCTGGCTGTCAGTTCGCCCGCCTGGCTTCGCGATCCACGCGCCGATGCCGTCGGTCACGGCTCCGGCGGGGTTGGTGGCGAAGCCGACGGCGCCGCACACCTTGTCCATCAGCGGGAAGTCACAGACCCCCCATGGTCGTCCCTGCATTCTAGGACCGGGGGTCCGGGCGCGACGGACGGCATGACGCCGACCAGCGCGCAGGGATGGTCTGGTCGGCCCTGCACCGCCAGGGTGACGGAACGGCTCTCCGCACCGCTGGCGGGCGACCCCGTCCAGGCGATCGACTGCTCATGAGGAACAGCCTTTGCGCCCCCGCCGGGCAGGCCTTCGTTTTTCACTATCGGGAAATATAAGGGCTCGGTGCCCCGTGCCAGCTGATGCGGAGGGTGTCGCGGGCGCGGGTGGCGGCGACGAAGAGGAGGGAGCGGGCCTTGCGTTCCTCGCGGGCGTAGCGCTGGGGGTCGGATTCGCTGTAGCGGTCGATGACTGCGGTGCGGGGGATGACACCGTCTCGGGCACCGACGATGGCGAGCTTCTGGTATTCGAGGCCCTTGAAGCGGTGCATGGTGCCGACGTGGACTTCGCCGTCGCCCTTGACGCCGTCCTTGGTGAGTTCGGCTACGGTGATGCCGGCCTCGGTGGCGAGGTAGTACATGACCTGGTTGACGGAGTCGCGGTCGGCGACGCAGACAGCGATATTGCCGCGGGGGTCGCGGCGCGGGTTGTTGCCACCGTCGCCGGAGGTGAGTTCCTCGCGCCAGGCGTGGAGAGTGGTGGCGAGTTGGGTGAGTTCGTCGTCCCAGGTGTCGCAGGGGGCGAGTTCGGGGACAGGGCCGCGAAGGACGGAGCGGTAGCCGGCGAGGGTGTCGGTGCCGTCGTCGAGGTCGTCGTAGGCGGGGGCGTTGCCCTTGGTGTCGACGACCTGCAGCGCGCGGGCGAGGATCTCCTTGGTGGTGCGGTAGCTGAGGGTGAGGCGGGAGGAGCGGCCCCGGATGTTGACGCCGACGGTGCCGAGAGTGACCTGCTGGTCGTAGATGCGCTGGTAGGTGTCGCCGGCGATGAACATGTCGTCGGGGCCGGGGGCGACCATTGCGCGGAGCATTTTCCAGTGGGCGGGGCGCAGATCCTGGGCCTCGTCAACGACGACGTGCTGGTAGCGGTGGGCGATGTAGCGCATGCCGGAGCTGTCGTCGCGGTGGATGAGGTCCTTGCCGCCGACCTCGTCTTTACGGTCCTGCCTGGCCTTGATCTTGGCGGCGCGTTCCATCTCGAAGCGGGCCGCGCGTTCGGCGGCCTGGCCCCAGGTTTCGCGGTTCTCCTTGTCGAGGCGGGCGGTGAACTGCTCGAGGATCTTCCAGATCTGGGCGCGTTCGGGGCGGCTGACGGACCGGCCGCGGCCTGCGCGGCGGGCGTCGAAGTACGCCTTGCGGTTGCCGAGTGACTGGCCGAGGATCACCTGTTCCCATTCCTCGTAGAGGAACTCGGGCTCCCAGCGCTTCTCGTCGAGTTCGAACAGGAGGCGTTGGAGGATGCCGATCGCGACGCTGTCGTAGATGCGCTGCTTGCCACTGCCGCTGAGTGAGTTCTCGTTGAGGACGCGGGCCGCGAGCTTGTCGATGTTGGTGATTTCGACGCGGGCGACGAGGTCGGGTTCGAGGAGGGAGGAGAGGCGGGCGCGGAGATCGACGGTGAGGTTGGTGGTGAAGGTGGTGAGCAGGATGGGCTTGTTGTGGCCGGGAGGGAGCTGCTGGGCCAGGTGCTTGACCCGGTGGAGGGCAACGATCGTCTTGCCGGTTCCCGGGCCGCCGGAGACCCGGGCGGGACCGTTGTAACGACGGTCGACAAGCTTGGCCTGGGCGGGGTGGAGGAAGACCTTCCAGGCCCGGAAGTCGCCTTCTTCCAGTACGACGCGGAGGTCGTCGTCGATGGTGGTGACGGTGGTGCGGGCCAGCGCCGCGCCGAGGTCGTCGTGTTCGGTGTCGGCGAGGTCGACCTCGACGGGGGCCGTGATCTCGCGCCGGACCTCGTCGATGGACATCCCGGCGGCGAGGCCGTAGAGGATGTCCTTGGTCAGGAGCGGGGCGCCGGAGACCAGCTGGTCGAGCTCGCCGCTCTCGGTGACGGCGAGTGCGAGGTTGATGAGCTGTGCGGCCACACCGAGCGAGCGCAGGTCCTCGCCGGTGATCCCGGAGAGGAGCGGTGCGGCGGGCTCTACGGCGACCGACTCGTGAACCTCCGGGGTCGGCGCCGGCTGCTGGAGCTCGGCCTCGGGCGTCGGGTCGACCGGGGTGAGGGTGACGCCGGCGCGCTGCAGCACGCTCTGCCCGACGACGGACAGATCGACGAACTCGATCTCACCGGTGACGCGGTTGATCGCGACGGAGAGTTCTTCGTAGACGTGCTTGCGGTGGCGTACCGCGACGACGAGCCACCGTTCCTGGCCGTGCTCGTCCACACCGGCCTTGGCGAGGAGGGCCCGGTAGGACTGGTCGATCTTCGCGCGGAAGACCCGTCCGTCGCCCTTGAGGGGCTTGAGGTCGAGGCCGGGGTGGTCGGGGTTCTGCCGGAATCGGTGGCAGAAGTCGTAGAACTTGCCCTTGACCGAGCGGTCGAGCTTGTACAGCTCGTGTTCGGCCTTTTCGTACAGGCTGAGCCGGGCGGTCATCAGGAGTTGGAGCCTTCCGTGTCGGGGAGGAGGGTCAGGAGGGTGTCGAGGTGGTCGAGCCAGTCGGTGGCGGTACGTACGGTCCAGCCGTCGGCGGCGTATGCCTCGTCGCGTTTGCGGCGCTCTTCCTCGGCTTGGGATCCGTGTGTGTCCGGGGCCACGACGACGGCGATCTTGATTTGGGAATCGGTCCAGGCGAAGTCCGTCTGCCAGCCCCGTTCGCCCAGTTCGTAGCCGAAGACTGGGGCCTTCTTGCCCTTGGCGGCGATCTTCTTGGCCAGCCGGGTGAGGTCGGATTCCGGTTCGTCCTCCTCAAGGAGCTCGATGATGTCCTCGTCCCAGGTCCGGTCCCGCAGGACGCCGGCGACCACTTTCTCCAGGGAGGACTCCTCCGTCGATTCGGCGTCGGCCGCACCGGCGAGTACCGCGGTGCGGCTGTCCACCACCGAACTCACCTCGTCGGCAGCCGGGTTCCGCTGGACGATCAGCGATTCGAGTTCGCCGACCCCGCCGCCGATGGTGAGGACCTCCACCGGGTAGTCGGCGGCCTGGCTGCTCGCGAGCTGGATGCCGTCGCCGCCGGCGAAGGCCAGGAACTGCAGCAGGTTCGACCAGTACAGCCAGGACCGCCACATCAGCTTGTGCTCGGCGGTGCCCAGGCTCGCGGTGCGGTCGTCGAGTACGGCGATGGCGCTCCAACCCGGCTCCTGGCCGGAGGCATCCACGGTGTAGATCAGCGGCAGCCCGTTTTCGTCCACGGCGTGCAGGACGAGGATCGCTCCGTCGCCTTCCCCGGCTTCCTGCCCCGGCGGCTGACCGCGGCCGAGGGCGGTGAGGGCGGCCCGTACGGCTTCGCGTGCCTGCCCCCGGTCGGCCTGCTGGACGAGCGGCTCCGGCGCGCTCATCAGCCCGCCGACCAGCGCCTTGGCCCGCCGCCCCCATGCGGTACGGGAGGGCTGGCGCAGGTAAGCGAGGAGCGTGTCGATGGGATTGGCGAACACAGCGGCCGAGAAGTGGGCGCGGTCGCCGCCCAACTCCTCGTACCACTCCTTGGCGGTGTCCTGGCCGATGCGCCGGTAGGGCGGCCACACCGGCTGCGCCTTGGCGGCGTCGCCCTTTTCGAAGAGCTCCAGGTCGTCCCAGGTGATCTGGAAGACGATGTGCCCGTCGGCCCGCAGGTGGTTGCGCTTGGTGCAGTCGGGCGCAATCTGGTTGTGCTTGCGGCTGGCGTGGTACCTGTGGCCGTCGAGGTAGACGGTGACGAGCCGGCGGGGGCCGTCGGTGGATTCAAAGGTGAAGTCGGTGCGGGTGTGCTCCATGCTGCGTTGGGCGGTGAGTCGCCAGCCGGTCGAGCGTACGGACCCGGTATCGGCGACCTGTCCCGCACTGGCCGTGGAACCGGTGAAGCGGAGGTATCCGCTGTTCGTTCCACTCTCGTCGAGTGCGGCGTCGTCCTGGTTCTCGCTCCACTTGCGCAGGGCGGCCAGGAAGCGGGCCTCCAGGTCGGACTCGACCTGCTTGTCCAGGCCGATCAATTCTGTGGATGCCACCTTGGTGACCGCCCACCCGTTGACGGGGTTACCGTCGGCGTCGCGCAGCGGCTCGCCGTTCTCGTCGACCGGGCCGAGGAGGTCACCGAGGATCTCCAGGGCTTCGTGGCGTGAGACGGCGTCCTGGTGGCGTTCCTCGGTGTAGCGGTGCAGACAGCGGTGGCAGGCCCGCAGGCCCTCATCCTGACAAGGGCAGGCGAGGAGCGCGGCACGGGCCTTGAGGAGCATCTCCTTGAAGTCGCCGGGGTCGGTCAGCCGGTCCAGATATCCGGTGCCGCCGGGGAGCCGGTCGAAGAGCACCAGGAAGTGGCGTTTCTCGCCGGTGGCCTGGTCGGGCATACGGGCCAGCGTGGTGTCCAGGTGCGCGGGGTCGCCGCCGAACTGCCGGTCGACGCCGAGCCGCAGTGCGGCCTTGAAGGAGTAGATCTTCTCCTCGACGAGTACGGTGGCCGCCGGAAGGAGCACCCGCAGCGCCTCAGTGTTCAGCTGGTGGGCGAGGAGCACCGGCTGCTGGGGCACGGTAGCGGCCTTCTTCCCACGCCGCAGCGGGCACCACGGCTGGTGGTGCTTGACCTTCGGGTTGCGGGCGGCCGAGGAGTCCAAGGCGTCGGTGGCGTGATCGAAGACCGGTTTGCCGTCGGCGGTCGCCGCCCCGCACGCGGTGCACACGTGGAACGGGGCCATGCGGACGTCCTGCCCGGCGAGTTCGTCCTCGGTCTGGCTGTCGAACCGCATCGGGCCGACGTTGATGCGGCGAATCACCGCCTTGCGGCAGTAGTCGACGCCGAAGGTGTGGTGGGCGTGCCGCCAGGACGCGCCGTGCTTGATCTCCTCCCGGGGGATGTCCACCGCATCGATGATGGTGTAGTAGCGCTGTTCCCGGTCGTCCTTGTCATCGCCGATACGGGCGTCCTCGCGCTTGTCGCGGGAGGTGACGGTCGTGGGCTCGATGACCTGGTGCAGGCAGGAACCGTCGTCCGCGATCCCGGTGCTGCCGCAGCGCGGGCATGGCGAGCGGTCGTCCTTGGCGTCCTCGGTGCGGACGTAGCCGCACTCCGGGCAGAACCGCCAGGCCCTCCAGTCCGGCTGAGAGGGGCTGCCGATGTCGATGCCGGTGATCTCGTGCTTGTAGCCGTTGACGTAGAACGTGTTGCCGGGAGCGAGTTCGGAAAGGGCGTAGCGCCGGGGCCGGTCGTAGGAGCGGATCTTGGAGTCGAAGCGGTCCCGGCCGGTGTTCGGATCCATATCGTCGACCCAGTACAGCGTTGCGTTGAGGGTGGTGACAGAGTCGATGAGCGCGTAGTTCGGCAGCAGCCCGAGATCACACAGGGCCTGCTGTGCGGTGATGAGCCCGAGCTTGCTCAAGCGCTTGCCGAGCGCCCGGTGTTCGGCGTCGAGTTCGGCCTTACGGTCGCGCTGCTCGTCCTCGGTGTCGTGGAGTTCGTCGCGGGCCTCCGCGATGTACCGCAGCCGACGCCGCAGCACCTCCTCGGCGTGGAGCCACTGTCGCTCGGCCCGCTCCACCGCGCTGCGCAGCCCGCGCCCGGCGAAGGCCCGCAGGTCGTCGGCGGCCTGTTCGTTGACGCCGACGGGAAACAGGTCCAGGAACCCCTCGACCAGGTTCGAGGCGTCTGCGAGCGCCGCTTCGACGAGATCGGCGAGGTATCCGGATGGGCCGAAGAGGGCCGGAGCGTCCCGTACGACTGCGGGCAGCGGACGGCCGTCAGTGCGCGAAAGCCGGCCCCGCGCGGCGAGGTCGAGGAGGTGTGCGAGGTACTGGCGGCGCAGGATCTCGATGGCCGACAGGTGACTGCCCGGCGGCACGATCTGCCCGGCGATCATCTCGCGCGGCTGCTCCAGGTAGTACAGGTCTCGGCGGCTGCGGTCGGGGATGGTCAGCAGGAACGCGTTTCCGGTACGGCGCCCGGCCCGGCCCACCTGCTGGGCGTAGTTGGCAGCGCGCCTCGGCAGTGCGGCGAGTACGACGGCCGACAGGTCGCCGATGTCGATGCCCATTTCGAGCGTCGGTGTACAGGACAGCACGTTGGGATCCTTGAACCCGCTGCCGTCCTTGAACGCCGCCTCGACCCGCTCCCGCTCCGGCCGGGTCAGCATGCCCGTGTGCTCAGCCGTGATGACCTGGTACGTGCCCGCCTTCCGGTACAGCCTGCGGTAGTAGTCCTCGCGGTAGTTACGGTCCCGCTGGTGCTTGCCGAGCCCCTCGGGCCGGTCGCCCGCGACGAGGAGGCCGGTGCGGCAACGGTAGGACGGGCAGCGCTGCCCGTCCCACTGCACGAGGAGGCCGGGGTGGACGGTCTGCTCCCAGAAGCAGTCCGGGCAGCGCACAAACGCCTCGTTCACCTCGGCGTCCTTCAACAGCTGTACGTCGATCGCGCCCGGCTTCAGACCGTAGACACGCAGGCTGCTGTCGGTCGGAGTGCGCACCGAGAGCAGGCCCGCCTCGACCAGCGCGGGCAGCAGCCGCGACCAGAACTCCGCGGCCTGCTCTCGCGGCAGCCCGAGCGTGCGCTGCGCCCACCGCTCGTACCAGGAGAGACGGCCGGTCGCGAAGTCGAACTCGCTCCTCGTCTTGGGGGCGCTGAGCAGGAACACCGGGGCCGCGATGCCCTTGGGGAAGGCGCGCATACCGGGAGGCCGCTTGCCCCAGATGAAGTACCGGCTGGTACCGGCCTCCGAGAGGTACCCCTCCAGCCACTTGTGACCTATCGCGCCACGGGTCCGCAGCCGCTCCAGGAAGATCCGCAGGAACCCGAGGTAGCGGGCGTCTTCCTGCTCGATGACCGGCAGCCCGCCGCGCCCGTACGGCTCGGTGTGCGCGGCCTTGACCAGTACGATCGCGGCGGCGGGGTCCTCGATGCGCACGTGGGCGGCGGCGGTGCGGGTGAGTTCCAGGGTGCGGCCGTTGCGGGAGCGGAAGCCGAACTCCATCAGCGCCTCGAACGCGAAGCGCTCGCCGATCAGCTCCCAGGTCTTCTTGTCCCCGCCTCGCCCCTGACCGGACAGGAGCCGCTTGACGCCCTTGAAGTCGTGCAGGTCGGTGGGGACGACGGCGGCAAGGGTCTCGCGGTCGGTGGTCGCCGCGACCACGTCGGCGATCAGGTCGTGCAGTGCGGTCGGCGTCTCCTCCGACAGGTGCTTTTTGAACAGTGCGCGCAGGGAGAAGGTGTACGAGCGGCTGGCCACGAATCCGGCCCGGTGTGCGGCATCCTGCACCGAGTCATTGAACATCAGGGTCTTGTCCTCACCCTGCGCCCCGTCCATCTCGCCGCCGGTGAACAACTGGGTGACCGAGGCGGCGGCGAGGGCGGCGGCACCGGTACCGAGGAAGCGGATCGCGTTGTGCGAGCCGCAGGCCGGGCACCAGTCGTCCTCTGCGGCGGTGGTCGCGGTGTCCCCGAGGTAGACGAGGACGAAGGTAGAGTCGGAGCCCGCCAGCCGGGGCGCGCCGGTCTCCTGGTCGTAGTCCTCGACCGGATCGGGCAGCCGCAGGCGGCGCCTCGGCCCGTCCAGTACACGCAACTGCCCGGCGTTGGTGGCCGCGAGGGCGGTGCTGCCGCGGCCCGCACCGCGCCCGGCCTCTTCCATCGGGGCGGCACCGGAGCCCTCCTGGGCCTCCTTCTCGGTGGCCGCGATCAGGTTCCGGACCCGCATCTTGTCCTGGCTGACCGAGGCTCGCCGGATCTTGTGCGTGTCGACCTGTACGTCCGCGTCGTCGGTCTCCGGGGAGAACACCGCCCAGCCCGAACGGCCGCAGTCACGGCAGTAGACGGCCGGCAGAAACAGGTTCGCCGCCGCGCCCGCGGTTGCCGTCGTCACCGGGGCGGTACGCGTCGGCTGCTCGCCCGAGTGGTGGGCGGAACCGGCCGAGTCCCACTGGAACTCGGCCTTGGGCCACGGCAGCACACCGCGCACGACCCGCGACACCGACCGCGCCCACTGATGCACTTCGACCTGCACGAAGGGCCGCGGCCGCTCGGGCGTGGAGGCCGGATCACGAGCCACCGAGAGCAGCGCCACCAGGCGGGCCAGCGCGGATGCGGCCACCTCCGGCTGCCGGGTGATCGCCTGCCCCCAGGAGAACGCGCCCCGCCGCCACATCAGGTCCAGCACCTCGGGCACGGTCCGCACCTGCCCGTCCAGGGCATGCATCACCGCCGAGGTCAGCATGTGTTTCTTCAACAGGCCGCCGAGCACGAGCGGGTCGGTCTCGCGGGTGCCGGTGACGGCCTCGACGAGTTCGAGGAACTCCTCCTTGCCGAGTGAGGGGTCAGGGAGGGTGGCCAACTCGTCCGGGACCGGGATCGGCAGCATCGGATCGAAGCCGCTCGGCGGCACGAACTCGTCCACCGTCTGCCGGTGCTCCCCGATGATCGAGGACACGTCGAACTCCGTACCGAATACCTGCGTCGCGACGTCGAGCAGCTGGCGGACCCCGTCCTGGTCCGTGCTGTCGGAGGCGAGCGTTGCCGAGGTCGCCACCGGGCAGATCCGACCCAGCGGACGGCCCTTCTCCGCCACCCCGACCGCCGAGGCGAGGCGGCGCAGGAGCATCGCGACGTCCGTGCCCTGCGCGCCGTCGTAGGTGTGGAACTCATCCACGACCACGTACCGGATATCCGCGTCCGCCCACAGCGGGGCGTCCTGGGCCCGCTGGAGCAGCAGGTCCAGCATCTTGTAGTTCGTGATCAGGATGTCGGGCGGCGAGATCTGCATGTCCGACCGGCGCGTGTACACCCGGTCGTAGTGCGTTGCCGCCTTGTCACCGATGTAGAGCCCGGCCCTCACCTTCTTCAACGCCTCGTGCTCACAGAGGAGTTCGTTGATGCGCTGGGCCTGGTCGGTGGCGAGCGCGTTCATCGGGTACAGGAGCACGGCCTTGACCCCGGCCCGCCCGGCCGCCCGCTCGCGGGCGCAGTGGTCCAATACGGGATAGAGGAACGACTCCGTCTTGCCGGAGCCGGTACCGGTTGTCACCAGCGTGGGCTTCGGCGTACGACCGCCCGCCGAGGACAGCCGCTCGAAGGCTTTCGCCTGGTGCGCGTACGGTGTCCAGCCGTCGGTCCGCCGCCAGTCGAGATACCTGGTCCAGGACGCGTTGGCCGCGACGAACGGCGTACGCACGCGGAGGAACGGCCCCCGGAACATCCCGGAGTTCTCGTCTCCGAGGAACCGGTGCAGCGCTTGCCGCGCGCCCTCGTCGGTCAGCGCGTATGTGGTGGACAGGTACTGCAGCAGGCTCTCCTTGAGCCCCTGTGCCTCGAGCGTTGGCCTCACGGCTTGGGCACCTCCTGTGTGACCGGGTCCCACTTACCGGCCTCGACGGCGGCGTCGAGACGCTTCTGGAAGTAGGCGTGGGCCTCGCGCATTTCGGTCTCGCGTTCGGCCTTGTAGAAGGGGGCGGTGTAGCCGTCGGGGACGGGGACTTCGGGGGCGGGATTGTTGGCGGGGTCGGCCTGGTGGGCCTTGAAGGCGGGGTCGGCCATGTACTCCTCGAACTGGGCCCACGAATCCTTCGTCTGACGCCGCCCGATCGTGCGGGCGTAACTCGCCAGCTTCCAGCCCTCGGCGTCGAACCAGCTCGCGGCCTCGTACTTCTGGAGTACGGGGAAGCGGCCCCGGTAGGCGGCGATCAGGGCGTTGGCGTCCATGCCGAGCCAGACGGCGACGAGGGCGTCGATCTCGACGAGAGCCGAGCGGCGGGCGCGCTCGGAGCGGAGGGGGGTATCCGAATTCCAGGTCGGGTTGACTTCGTGGAGCGACGGAAGGTCATCCCATACGCGTGCCCAGGGCTCGTACGCCGCCCACGTGGGGTCGTAGAGCTCCGCCCACAACGGTGCGTAGGCACGCGTGAGGCAGTTGAGGCGGAGAGTGCGGAGAAGGAGGGAAGGCGCCAAAGGATGGCCGGGCACTGGGGAGGGCATAGCCTTTGCGCCAGCAATGCGGAGATCTCCGCGACCAGTTGCACGCAGAAAATAGTCCAGCGGTACTGAGGCCCAAAAACCTGCTACCAGTGCAGTCATCCGGGATTCAGGCATGGCTAGGCTATGGACGGCATCGACGTGTGAAGTGCCCGGAGGAACCAGAGCGGGGTACAAGGCACGCTCACTGTTCGGCGAGACCATCCTTCGCCAGGCAAGCCGAGGGAATATTGTGCACCTTCGCCGCGCCCGGTCCACGAGAAGTGCGTCTACCTTCTCAGGATCCACCTTCGCGTCGGGCACGGAATTCGCGCGGGCGACCTGCTGACGTGCCCGTGCCACAGCCTTCTCATCAGACCGGAGTCGTGCGAGCGCCCGGTGATCGATCCAGCGGTCCTGCGCCGCGAGGTACTCCTGGGACCGTCCCTCGGCCCGTACGTATGCGGTGTCCGGCACGAAGTCCACCGGGAGATTCATCAGGTCCGCGCCGTAGGCGTCATTGCTGTTGGCGTCATGGCGTTTGAACACCGGGGTGGCAACACTCAACTGGGGGCCCTTGAGGATAACGTGCCGCCAGCGATCGGGCTGGTACGGGTCCCCCGTGGTGCTGTCGGGACGGTTGTAGTCGATCAGGTTGTCCTTCTTCGCCCCGCTCTCGTCATATCCGCGAGAGATCTGCGGCGTGAAAGTCCCCAGCCTTACCGGGTAGTCCGCCAGGGCGCTGATGGCTGAAGCTTCCCCAGTGCTGACCGGGAAGAGGAGGCGCGCATGCTGTACGGGCTGCTGCCCTTCGTCGTCGAGCAGGCGCTGCCACACAGCGAGCAGGTCTTCATCGACATGCACGACGCGAGCCTTGTGCGGTCGTTCATCGAACTCGGCGTTCTTGTATCGAACTCCGGGTACGTCGCCCGAGCCGTCGTGGTCGGACGAGTACCGCAGGGCGTCTGCCGACACCAGCCAGGAGAGATGGTCGAAGCCGATCTCTTTGGCGTCGCCGTAGATGTTCACGCCGAAATGCGTGCCGTCGCCAACGGGACGGGGAAAGAATCGCTGTCCGGAGTTGACAAAGTCGCCGTGAATTCGAAGCCGCCGGTATGCAGCCTCCCGGAGCGCCCCTTCCTTGTCACCCGTGAAGTGGGTGTCGGAATGCAGGAAACCCGTGGTGCCTGCGGCAGCGTTGTGATCCCACGCCTGGCACATGAAGGCCCTGTAGAGGTCCGGCTGGGTCCCCGTTAGCAGCGGATACACCTGCGAGGAGCCGAAGAAGCCGACCTGGGCGACGACGTCTGTGATCTCGCCCTGCACATACTGCTTGATTCGTGGCGTACCGAGCAGTTCCGAGCGACGCTTGTCCTTTGCGGATGTGGACGCCCGCTCCTCCAGCGCGAACCAAGGCTCGTGCTCCGCGAGAACTCCGGACTCGTCCCAACGGGGACGTACCCACGGCGGGTTGCCGACCTGAAGGTCGAACCCGCCGCCTTGAGCGAAGACGAGCGCGTACTCAAGTTCCCAGTGCAGGAACCCCTGATCCTCGGCGATGTCACGGACGGCACCCATCCATGGGAAGCGCGCTTCAGGCTCCCGCTGGTCCATGTCCATCTCGGTCTCGTCCTGGATGAGCTGCTCGTACTCGCTGAGCTCCTCCAGGGTGTTGAGGGACCCGATGAGTGAGCCGGCGTCCGGGACCGGTCCACGGCCGAGCATGGCCTCCAGGAAGTCCAGCCAGTCGTCGAGGTCCTTCAGTGCGATGAGCGGGCGGCGGGCGGGTCGGGAGGGATCAGGGGCGGGCTGCTTCCTGGTCTTCACCGTCGTCTTGGACGGGCCGACCTCCTTGACCTCCACGTGGACCACACCGTCGGAGGACGCCTCGACGTCAGACATCGAGATCTGGTCGCCCTCCATGGCGAAGAGCATGGTGTTCTCCACGAACCGCGGTGCGTTCGTGGGCATGGGCGGGGACGGAGGCGGGGTGGTCATCCCGGTCTCAGAGGGCGACGGAGCCTCCACGGGTGGCACCCCAGCCTCCGGTACCACCGTCGCGGACATCGCCTCGATCAGGTCACCGATGCTGCCCGCGCCCTCACTCCCCACCACCGGCGCACCCGCATACACGTCGTCCGACCCGTCGAGCAGCCCCGCCTTGCCCACCGGCCAGAACCACAGCGCGCACCACGCGTCCATGACGCGCTTGAGCCGCCAGTACGGGGTTCCCGCCGCGCGGAACAAGTCCGCGTACACCTTCTCCTTCGACATCCGGACGGCGGCGGCATCCAAACTGCGCTCGCCCCGCCGCAGGAAGGCGAACTCCTCGTCCTTCGTGTCCGCGCCCCAGACATCGATGCTGCGGGCGATCTCCCGCTCCGACAGCTCCATCCGCTTCACGACCAGCGACCACAGGAACTCCGCCCGCCGCGCCGCATCCCGCAGCCGCGTGTACTGCGAGGCCGCCTCGTCGCCGGACTTCCGGTCGAGGATCGGCTCGCCGGTCTTCTTGTTCAGCCGCCGTGCCGGTGTCTTCAGGATCCCCTTCTTCCACTCCGCGAGATCCTTCACCCCACCCTCGGCCAGCTGCACGAGCAGCTTCTTCGCGTCACCGCTCGCGACCGTGACCGCCGCCCACCCCGGTGTCGGCAGCAGGAACTGATGCACAGCCCCGTCCGGCAGCGGCTGTTCGGCCCCGTCCTTCAGGAACGGCAGCGGTTCCGGCGCGAGCGGTTTGGCGTTGAGCCAGGGGGCCTTGCCCTTCAGCGGGGCCACGTCCCCCGCCGCGTACACGGCCCGCCGCCCGCCGATCAGCGAGTTGCCGCGCCGCAGATGCAGCCCGAACCACGGGGCCCGCATCCCGGGATGCATGGTGTTCAGCCACATGGAGACCTCGGCCAGCTCGACGCCGGTCGCGTTGAGGTCCACGCCGTAGGCGTTGTGCAGGGCGATGTACGCCTTGGCCTTCTGCTTCTCCGTCAGCGCGTCGCCCGTCGGCACGGAGGCGCCCAGCTCGTCCTGCCGACGCCGCAAGTACTCCTCGGCGACCTGGTTGATCGCCTCGTTGAGGAATGCCCCCGAGCCCAGCGCGGGCTCACAGATCCGGTACTTGAGGAGCTCCGAGGCACGCGTCTTGACGATGTTTCCATCGGCGTCCCGCTCCTGGTCGAGCCGGTGCTTGAGCGCCAGCTCGACGGTGACCTTCGTCAGCGACTCGGGTGTGTAGTACGAGGCGGACGTCTCCCGGTCACGGCCTGCCAGGCGGTACACGAACCGGCCCGGCGGGTACTTCTTCGGGCCGCGCAGTCCCTTTACCGCGTCCCGGTCGTCGTACGTCACCCAGGTGTTCTCGGGGTACTCCTTGAGCCGCTGCGAGGGCACCAGCCAGGAGCCCTTCGCCGGGTCGCCGCCCTTGGCGACCTCGCACAGCTCTTCCTCGGCGATGATGCCGGTGTACGACATCAGCCCCTCGTACACGGCCCCGAGCTGGTTGATGCCGAGGTTGCGGTAGGAGATGAACCCGGCCCGGCCCCCGGCACGTTCGGCCTTCTTCAGGGTCAGCAGACGCAGCACCTCGTGCAGGGCGCTGTTGCGCGGCCGCAGATCCAGCCAGCGTGGTTCGTTGTCCTCGTCGCTGCGCGGGTCGCGGGTCTCGTTGCCGATGAGGCGGACGGATTCACGCTCGAAGAGCTCGCTGCGCAGGGGCTCGAAGCGCAGTCCGCGGTCCTCGCTCCGGTACTTCGCCTTGCGTCGCCGGGTGTCCTCGTCGTCGCCGGGCAGGGCGTCGTTCGGCTCGGTGCCATAGGGTCGGTAGCCGTTGTTGACCTTCTTGAAGAGGACGTCCAGCGAGGCGTGCAGATGGAATCCGTTACGAGCTGTCTCCTCCGTCAACAGTTCGTCGCGCTCCACCAGTTCACGCAGGCGCGCCATCGAGTAGCCGGCCTCGTAGGAGCCGTCGTCTGCGGGCAGGATGCCCAGTTCGGGACGGGCCTCGGCGTACAGCAAGAACAAGATGCGGTAGAGGTAGCGCAGCGACTCCCGGGTGAGCTGCCGGGCGAATGTCAGGTCCGGGCGCTCGATGTCGCGTGGGTCGAGCCCGGACTCATCCAGGCGTTCGAGGACCGCGTTGGCGATGATCTCGACGGACTTCTGGAGTCCTTCGCGCAGCTCTCCGGAGACTCCGACCGCGTTGTCGCGGGACGCCTTGACCAGCGCGTCGATGGCCGGCGGTTTGCCGTCCTCGGCCGGTGCGAGTACGTCGTGGCTGAACAGGCCCGCGATCGTGGCGAGTTCGCCGTGCTGGCGGCGGTCGTTGCGCTCCAGGGCGGCGTCGAGGTTTGCGGAGAGATAGCGGCCCTCGCCCCAGGCATGCCGGTCGGCGAGGACGATGACGCCGCCGCACAGGAGCAGTACGAACCGCGGGGCCGCGCCGCCCTCCTCACCCAGCTCGCTCTGGAACAACCAGGTGGCGAGCCCCTGCCCGCTCTCGTAACTCTCACCACTGCCCGCCCGCAGTGGGTGAAGCAGACGGCCGTACCCGCCCGCATCGAGCACTGTGTCGTTGCTCGCAGACCAGCCACAGTCCAGTGCCACGATGCCGTCGCCGTGCCAGGCCACGGCCACCTCGTGCTCGCGCCCGGCGCGGTGCACGGTCAGGGTCCGTGCGGTGGGTTCCGCTGAGACGGAGGGGAAGCCGAGCGCGGCAAGGACCTGCCGGTGCCAGTCCCGAACGCGCTCGCACCACTCCTCGTCCCCGTAGGTGTTGAGGCGGGCCTCGAAGGCCGCAGCGTCCGGGTACTCGTCATCCTGCTCGTCGGCCTTGGCCTGCTCGGCGAAGAAGCCTCGGTACTTCTCGCCCAGGTACGTCGAGCGCAGTGCCCGCACCGACTCGCGCGCCGTGGGGCGCGGGTCGTGCTCGTCGCTCTCCCGGTTGGCCCAGGCGGCGAAGACGCCCTTCTTGAGGCCGTCGCCGAGCTGCTCGGCGAAGTAGAACGCGGACAGATACTCGCCGCGGTTGGAGAAGGAGTCGAAGTCGGTACTCATCAGGCGGTCGTCTCTCCGGCAACAGGCGCAGCGGATACATCGGTTACTTCGGCGGGTGTCGCGGACAGCGGTTCAAGGACACCGAGCAGGCGCAGCATCGGCGCTCCGGAGGTCCGCAACGACCGGATCATGGACTTGCGGCGGCTCGCCGTGAGGTTCACGTCCTGCTTGGCCTTCTGCGAGCGGGCCGAGGCGGCGAACAGGGCGTCCTGCTGCCACTGGGCGACCCGCTTCTCGGAAGGGGCGAGCACCGCGTCGATCGCCTCCTTGTACTCCGCCGCCCGGTCGGTGAGGAACCCGGTCGCCGCGTCGACGGCCGCGGGCACCAGCGTCTGGAGCCCCTCCCGGTCGGCCGGGGTGGCGCGTCCGGGCATCTTCGGGCCGACATTGCACGCGGCGAGAAAGGCGTCGTCGATCCGCAGGACGCGCGGGGCGCTCGGCAGACCGACGACGGCCATCCACTCCACAACGGTGGGGCGGCCCACCGCGTTGGAGTGGATGCCCTGGACCAGATACACCGGACCGGCAAGATCGGCCGGCAGCCGCGCGTCCAGCTTCCTGGCTGCTTCGACATCGGGGGTGTAGGCGAGGACGAACGCCTGGTCGTGCCGCAGGGCGGCCAGGGCCTTGTCGGTCACCCAGTCCAGGACGGGATGGACGTCCGACACATAACTGACGTTGGGCCACTGGCTCTCGGTGGTTTCCCGGGCGACCTCCAGACGCTTGGCGGCGAGCCCCTTGTCGAAGGTGAGCCGCAGCCGGCCCTCCTTTTTCGGGGTCGGCAGGATGCCCTGGTCGGTCAGGTACGACTTGGGCAGCGACTTCAGCCGGTACACCAGGTCCGGCGGCGGTTCGAAGGCGATCGTGCCGTCGTCCTCACGGCGCAGCTTGAGCACGTTCTCCGGCTTGTCGGGGAAGTATGTCTGGCGCAACGCCTCGTCGAAGTAGGCGGCCGTGGAACCCGATGCGCCGAAAAGGCTCGGCACCGTGGCGGCAGGCACGTCGTCGGTCGGCTTCTTGGCGCCGACGTTGCCCATCAGCCGGCCGAGCATCGCCTTCGCGCCGCCGCTGGACTTCTTGATGGACTCCTCGACCGTCCGCCCGGAGATCAAGTCTCGCGTCAGGCGGTCCTCTTCCTCCTTTGCCCGGTAGATGCCTGTGACGGCCTCCGCCGAGCCCTCGATCCGGTGCGCCTCCTCCTCACGGACCAGGAGCTTGGAGCCCACCAGGCGGTCGTCCAGATGCAGCGGCTCGCCCTTCTCACCCGTACGCCACTCCACATCGCCGGTGAGGACCATGGCCCGGAACTGAGGAGCCTTGCTCTGCCCGTAACGGTCGATACGGCCGTTGCGCTGCTCGATGCGGATCAGCGACCACGGAAGGTCGTAATGAATCAACTGGTGGCACTGCTGGTGCAGGTTGACGCCTTCGGAGGCGACATCGCCGGTGAACAGGATGCGGACCGGGTCGGTCTTCAGCCCGAACTTGGAGACGATGTCCTTCTGCTCGTCCTCGTTGCTGGCCTCGCCGTGCATGACCTGGACCGCGCCGCCGTAGGCCAGCCAAGGCTTCGACTCCGCCACGGACTCCTCCAGCTTGGTCCCGGCCCGGAAACCGAGCCTGGGCGGGACCACTTCGGCAAGCCACTTCAAGGTGGGGATGCGCTCCGAGAAGACCACGACCCGCAGGTCCGACCCCGGACCCACACCGATCTCCTTCAGCTCGCGGACCAGGGCGTCGAGCTTCGCGGAGTCGTCGTCGCTGATGTCGGTGGCAAGGCGCTCAAGATCCACGATGGCCTCGCGCTCGATACGGCGCTCGGCCTCGCGGGCCGCCGGATCCTGCCCCCTCCTGATCTTGAGGGGAGCCTCCAGGACCTTCCGCCGCGCCGCGACCGAGTCCTGGAAGGCCCGGTGCGAGGACAGGAACGACTTCAGCAGGTTGTAGGCCACCATCGTGTCCGCGCACACCGAGGAAGCGGCTGGATCGCGCGGTGTCCATCGCGCGGCGAGCTCCTCCAGGACTGCCCGCTCTTTCGCCCCGGCCTCGCAGACCACCGGCCGGGACGGTCCGCGGTCGGCCCACTTGCCCTTGAGGGAGTCACGGACCTCGCGGTCGGTCTTGGTCCGCCGGATGTACAGGTGGCCGAGGTCCTTCACCTCGTACTCCGACGTGTTCGCGATCGCCGTCTTGTCCAGCATCCGGATCAGCTCGGCAAAGGACTCCGTCGCACCGTTGTGCGGCGTCGCGGAGGCGAGGATCAGCGCGTCGCTTTGCTCGGCCAGGGCGCGGGCGAGGTCGTTGTTCTTGGTGCCGCGGTTGACCAGGTTGTGCGACTCGTCGATGACCACCGCGTCCCAGTGGGAGTTCTCCAGGTGGTGGGCGTAGACGTCGCTCTTCAAGGTGTCCACGGAGATGATCGCGCGCTTGAAGTACGCGAACGGGTTGCGGCCGGCCGGGATGTCCCGCTGGATGCGCTGGATACCGGTGGAGTCCAGGCGGACCAACGGGATGGAGAAGCGGGTCCACAGCTCGCGCTGGAACTGCTCCAGGACGTGCGCCGGAGTGACCACCAGGATGCGCTCGCCGCGCCCGCGGCGGATGAGTTCGGCGAGCAGGATACCGATCTCCAGGGTCTTTCCCAGCCCTACCACGTCGGCGATCAGAACCCGCGGCTGCGGATTCTCCTTGGACAAGGCCAGCTCGGCGGGGCGCAGCTGGTGGGTCTGCTGGTCCATGAGGAAGTTGTCGGCCAGGGCGAGACCGTGCTCGGTCTGCGGGAGTGCGGTCTTGCGGATGACCGCCTCCAGGTAGAGGCGGGCCTTGCGGTGGTTCGGAGAGTCGTCCGGGACCAGAAGGGTCTTCTTCGGGTCGAGGGCCTCGATGTGGTCGAGCTTGTCGTAGAAGACGGCGTCGGCCCCGCGGACGAAGGAGGAGACTCCGGTGGCCTCGACCATCCAGTCCTCGTCACCCACCGGCGTAACGGTTTTGACCAGCCATTGCTCATCGCGGACCCGGACCTGCGCGCCCGGCGCGTACTTGGCCCGGCGGGTCAGGGAGGCGGCACCTGTGGGGCCGGGGACGGCGGAGTCCACGACTTCGTCCGCAGTGTCCTCCGTGTCGAACGCGCCCTGACCGTCGCCGGTCTCCGTCAGGCTGGTCACGTACCGCTCCATTCCTTCATACTGCTGTTTCACGTGTGCTCCGGAGAAGCCCCGAGGTGAAGTACGGCGACTCGATCGTCTGCCGTTGTTTTACCTCAGGGCGCTGACATTGCCTCCGGCGGACGATGTGCCTGAGAGCCGAGCTACAGCGCGGACTGCATCGCGTACCGCTTCCGCAAGTCCTCGGAAACCGTCAGAGAGGCCGGCCTCCGACCTCGCCTCGGCTTCTGGGCCGGCGGCTCCGGATCGGAAGTTTTCTCGGTTTCCCGCACGATGTCTTTCGTGAGATCCGCAGGCGCCTCAGCGCCGGCGCCTTCTGAGACCGGGAGAGGACGGTCGAGCGGGCTGTCCTGGTCATCCTCGTCCGCAGTGCCGGTCTCGCCGACCGGGGCCGTGAACTGTTCGATGCGTTCCCACACCGAGGAGGACGGGCCGTTGTTCTGCGTCGCGCGGGCACTGTCCTCGGAGGAGGTCGTCGCACTCACCAGTGCATGGCGGGCTTGTGCCGCCGACAGCCCCGCATCCTCTACGAGGGCCACACACTGCCGGGTCACCTCGGCCAGCATGGGCCGGTCGGCCGGCGCGTACGCGAGCATCGCTGTGATCAGCGGGAGGAGGGCATCAGGCAGTCCGGCCAGATTTGGGAACTGCTCCTCGTCCGCCACCTGAGTGGCGATTCCGAGCCAGTCCGCGCCCTCGTACGGGTAGTGGCCGGTCGCCGCATAGAGCAGCACTGTGCCGAGCCCGTACACATCGGCAGGTTCTTTCGGCTTGGTGCGGGCGAGCGCTTGCTCGGGAGGTATGCATCGAATGGTGCCGATGATCATCCCGGCCTGCGTCAGGTTGTCCTTGTCAGCGTCGACGAAGGCCCCGAGACCGAAATCGATCAGTATCGGACCGTACTCGCTGAGCATGACGTTCTGTGGTTTGAGGTCACGGTGGAGCAGGCCCACCTTATGAACTGCTTCGAGCCCTTCGGCGAGCAGTGCGCCGAGGCTGGCGACGAGCGGGGTAGGGAGCGTGCCCCGGCTCTGTACTTGCTCTTGAACCGTATGTCCTGGGACGTACTCGACGGCCATCCAGGGCTGCTCGGCGTACGGATCGGCGTCGAGGAAGCGTGCCACTCGATTCGTACCCACGACCGTTCGCGCGATGAGCGCTTCCTTCTCGAATCGGGCGCGCGTAGCCTGGTCGAGTCGGTCCCGTCGAATCACCTTCACCGCGACCGGGTCCCCGCCGGGCGAATAGGCCAGATAGACCTCTCCCATGCCCCCCGAGCCCAGCTCGCGCTCGACCACGTAGCGGCCGATCTGCGCGGGCACCTCTGCCATGTTCTCTGCGTCACCCTCTCGTGACCACGTCACCGTGTTGCACCATCACCGAAGGTCACCCTATCCCTGCGGCTACGGGAAAAGGGCGGGTTTCTGGCCCTTGACGTGCGCAGACGTCAAGGGCGGACGAGTTGGCCCGACGGGAGTCAGTCAACGTTCTCACGAAGCAGGTCGGCGAACGCCGTCCGCTCGCGCAGGTCCCGCCGCGGTGAGGGTGTCGCTATGGGGCTCGGCGAGGTTGGCGGACTGGCAGAAGGCGCCGGCCGGGTCGGTCCAGGTGAAGGCGTGCAGGCGCTTCGGTTCCTTGCATAGGCGGTTTGAGGTCTGGGCCGTTCGTCGTCATGGGGCGATGCTCCTTCCTGGATCGGTGGGGCCGCTGGGGCCGTTGAAGGCCGGGCGCTGCTCGGCGCCCCAGGGAAGGCGGTACGCGTCTGACAGAACTAGCCCGCAGCGCAGTGTGCTGCCGCTAACGTCGCACCATGTCATCAGCGACGGCCCGAGTGCGGCCGACGTGTAAGAGGGGGCGCTGAGCCATGGGGAAATCAGCACGGGTGCTGGGCGAGGAGTTTGGCCGAACTGCTCGAGAAATGAATGCGCTCCTCAAGGAATACGGCTACCTGGACGGAAACCCCGGCGCTTATGGGCTGACCGAGAAGGGGCAGCAGTACGCGAAGGAGCAATACCATTCACGCGGTACTGGCGGCTATGCCCAGTACAACCGAAACTGGGAAACTCGTACCTGGAGAGAGGAGACGGTAGCGGCGATTAAGGCTGATATGGAAGCCAATCCCGGAGGTTTCGAGGCCGGAGGGTCTCCCGCTGAAGAAGAGGCCATTCTCGAGTACACGCCCATCGTGGACTACAGCGGTAGTGGTGGTGACGATGGCCCTCAGCTCAGTTGGAAAAATTTGGCCATCAGCGGGCCGTAGTAGGCGCTATTCTCATCGCTCCTCATGTCAAGCCTCTCTGGGACAAAAAGGTGAAACCTGCTGCCAAGAAGCTGCGGGACAGATTGGTGAAACAGGAGGCCGTCGAGCCCACCGAATCCTGACGCTCATTCGTGGCGGGCAGCCGAGGGTGGCGACGACCCATTGCGCACTCTGTGGCCGTGCGCGGGCAGGATGGTGGTCCGAGTGCCGGTCGGTCAACGCGAGTATCGGCATCCAGGCGAGGAGGTTGCGTGTGATCTGCGCGATCTCGAGCCGGACACGGTTGTGCGCGGTGTGCTTCAGGGGCAACCTCCGTGGGCTGGTGGAGCGGGCGGGCCGGCTGCGGGCCCGGGTTCGCAGCCGGTCACGGCGGACGGGTTCGGCGATCGGCTGGCTGAAGGGGGCTGGTCAGCCGCATGCTCTTCGGTCAACCGGTCAGGGATGCTGTCGGCGAGTCCGGCG
>NZ_JBSGUP010000039.1:0-26994 GCF_053607985.1 Streptomyces sp. NPDC055078 | reverse complement strand
CGAGCCGGTATCCACAAACTGGGCTCCGGCTCGTACGCCTCGGCGGTGGAGCTGAACGGGCGCCCCGTCACGGTGCTCAACGGGTTTCTGCCGGCGCTGGCCGCGAACTACACCGGCCCCCACGCGCTCGTCGGCCTCCTGGAGTGCCACAGCCTCCGGGAGACCGGCGATCTGCGCGCCCACCTGCTGGGCGCGCTCCATCCCGCCGCCGCGGCCCCGGCGTCGCTGCGCGGTGCCCTGGCGGCCCTGACCGGCGGGGAGGACGGGGTCACGCTCTCCGAGGGCCGCAACGGAGTCCATCTGTCGGCGGGCCATCTGGAAGGGATGTTCCAGGTCTGGCGGTACTTCGCCGCCGCCGATGGACGGGGCATCGAGCACACCGCGCTCGGCCGGTCGCTGGCCCGGCGCGGGGTGCCGATGGCCGCCGTGGCGGCGCTGGCCACCGACCCGGACGTCACCGAGGACTCCGGCGAGACGGTGGCACCGCACGGTGCCACCGAGAACCTCCGCCGCGACGAGGTGCTCGACCGCGTACAGCGGTGGACCGTCACCGGGAAGGGGTCCGAGGCGTGAGCCGTCTCCCGCGCGGACTCGCCGGACGCACCGCGATGGTGACCGGCGGCGCCCAGGGCATCGGTGCCGCCGTCGCCGAACGGCTGTGTGCCGAAGGCTGCCGCGTCATCGTCTACGACAAGAGCGCCGAGCACGGCCGGGCCGTGGTGGACCGGTGGCGGAGCCAGGGCCACGCGGTGCGCCTGGCCGTCGGCGATGTGATGGATCAGGCGGCGGTGGCAGCGGCCTTTGCGGGCGTCCCGGCGGACTGGCCGAGACCGGCGCTGCTGGTGAACCTCGCCGCGGGCTTTGTCTTCAAGGGCCTGGAGGCGACCCCGGCGGACTGGCACGCGGCGTTCGATCCCACCATCGTCGGCCTCTCCCTGGTCACCCGGGAGTTCGTCGCCGGGCTGCCGGAACGCGACGCAGGCGCCGCGATCGTGAACATGGCGTCGATCTCGGCGCACATCGCCCAGAGCGGCTATCTGACGTACAACACCAGCAAGTCGGCCGTGCTCGGGTTCACCCGGTGCATGGCGCAGGAGCTGGCGCCCCGGGGCGTCCGGGTCAACTCGGTCAGCCCGGGGACCGTGTGGAACGCCAACAACGAGCGATACCACCGGGAGGCCCTCGGGCTCGACCGGGCGGCGGCCGAGGCGGCTCCGGAACACGGCGGCAAGTTCCTGCTCGGCCGGTTCGCGGATCCGGCGGAGGTCGCCGCGCCCATCGCGTTCCTGCTCTCCTCCGAGGCGAGTTTCATCACGGGCGTCGATCTCCCGGTCGACGGCGGATATCTGGCGGTGTGAGGCGATGATCGATCTGCATACCCACCACAACCGGTGCGGGCACGCCACCGGGTCGCTGCGCGACTACGTCCTGGCGGCGCTCGACAAGGGTGTCAAGGTCCTGGGGCTCTCCGACCACACCCCGATGTTCGCGGCCGAGGAGGACCACGCACTGCCGCCCGTGGCGATGCCGAAGTCGGAGTTCCCGTCGTACATCGCCGAGGCCCTGGCGCTCAAGACGGAGTTCGAGCGCAGCATCGAGATCCTCGTCTCCACCGAGGCCGACTACTTCAGCGGCCGGATGGACGCGTACACCAAGGCACTGAGCGGCTATCCGCTGGACTACCTCATCGGGTCCGTCCATATGTTCGAAGGCCGGGACATCTTCGACACCAGGCGATGGGAGTCGGTCCACGAGGCCGACCTCGCCGCGATCAAGTCGCGCTTCTTCCGGACGGTGGCCGAGTGCGCCCGGTCCGGACTGTTCGACGTCATCGGTCATGTGGACGCCCTCAAGGGCAACCACCCGGAACTGGGCGCCGTACCCGCACCCGCCGCCGCCGACGAGATGCTGCTCGCGATCCGGGACTCCGGTTCCGTCATGGAGGTCAACACCTCGGGCGGCACCAAGGCGTGCGGCGGCTGGTACCCCGAGTTCGACCTGCTGGAGCGGGCCCACCACTTCGGTGTCCCGATCACCTTCGCATCCGACGCGCACGTCCCCGAACGCATCTGCGACCAGTACCCGGCCGTGATCGAGGTGCTGCACCACATCGGGTTCTCGACCTGGACGGTGTTCCGCCGTGGGAAGGCCAGGCAGTGCCCGCTGTACTGACCACCGCTGCCGCCGGCCCGTGCCGCTCTGTTCCGGCCCGTTCCGGCTGACCGGCCCCCTACCCCTGGAGCGTTGATGAACGTCAGCCAGCTCATAGCCGATGACCCCGACGGAGCGACCGCTCGCTATCTGCGGGTCCGGGATCAACGACTGAAGATCGCCACGGCTTCGGCCGAGGCCGACGGACTGGTGTCGGAGACCTTCTGCCCACCCGGGATGCTGGGCGTCTTCGAGACCTCCAGCGGAACGGACCCGGACCTGACCATCGTCGATCTGGCCCGCGACCCCGCCGACATCCACGAACTGCTCGACCGGGTGGCCACAAGCGCCGCCCAGGGGGAGTACGAACTCACCCGGAACCACCGGCTGCCGCGATTCGACGGCGACAGCTACACGGTCTTCAGACTTGAGGACGTGAACGCCGACGAAGTCGCCGCTCTGGTACGCACCGATCGCCGGGTGACCATCGTGCGCCCCAGGTCCGGGCTTGGCGATCGCTGGCTCACCCGGATCATCCGCGACGTCGCCACGAGGATCGCCCAGGCCGAAGGGTCGCTGATCCTGCACTCCTCGGCGTTCGTCTGCGGCGACGGCGCCTTTCTGGTGATCGGCGACTCCGGAGCGGGCAAGTCCACGACGGCCATCGCGCTGGCCCGGCTGCTGCCCGAGTCCGGCTGGATCGGCAATGACCGCATCCATCTGGACCGGCGGGAACAGGGCTACCACGTGACCGCCTGCCCGCTGCCCCTCGCCATCAACAAGGGGTCGCTCGACGTCATGGGCGTCACCGGCTTCGAGAGCTGGTCGGTCCGGGCGGGCCTGCCGCGCCCAGGGTCCGACTGGGACCGGTTCCAGGGCGAGGACAAGCTGAAGCTCAGCTCCCGGGAGGTCAACCGCTACCTCGGCGTCCGCGTCGTACCCGACGCGCCACTCGCCGGTGTCCTCCTGCCCCGCGTCGACCTCGACGCCGAGTACTTCCTCGAACCCGCGACACCCGGGTACGCGGCCGAGGTGATCCGGCGGAACTGCTTCTCCCTCGACGACAATCTGTACGGCGAGGACTGGCTGCGCGTGCCCGTCCAGCGGCGTGCCGCACCCCCGTCCGTCGAAGGATTCCTGGCACACATCGCGAAACTCCCGGTGCTGCGCTGTTCGCTGGGCAGCGCGGCCGATGTCGCGGCACTGGCGGACGACTTCCTGGGCGCCGTACGGGCATGACCGCCCCTCAGCGGTCGTGGGGCATGACCGCACCTCAGCGGTCGTGGCCCCCGCTCCGGTCGAGCGCCGCCGCCGTCGTGGCGATCAACTCCAGGTTCTGCCCGAGCCGCGAGAAGAACCTGGAGACCCAGCCGAGGTACCAGGGCACCAGGCTCGCGTCCCGCTGTTCGAGCAGTGTCAGATGGCTGTCCCTCGGCAGGAACCAGATCGCCCCGAGCCTCGCCAGATCACCGGCGTCGGCATACGGAACACCCAGGCGCGTGCGGCCTTCCTCGAGAAAGCGCCGGACCGCCACCGGATCCAGTACGAAGTCACCGCGCCCACGGCGGCAGGAGAGCCACAGCGCCTTCGCCGTATCGGCCGGCCGGCGGGAGAATCCGGCCTCGTCCCAGTCGATCACGGTCAGCGGCCGGGAGCGGTCGTGGATCAGATTCCTGCCGTGCAGATCGCCGTGGTAGATCACGGGGGCGTGCGTACCGGTCAACCGTACGGCGCTGTCCCGGAGGTCACCGAGATGGTCGTCCACGGCCCGCGTGAGGTCTCCCCACGCACCGGTCAGGCGCTGCTCCGCGAGCCGCCGCTCCCGCTCCCCGCAGGACAGCCACGGTGACGCGTAGTCCCCGATCAGCTCCTCCGCGACCTCGGCGGCCTCCGCGCCGGCCGCCCGCGCGGCCAGGTCGCCGAGAACACCGATGAGCGCGCCGATGTGCCGCCGCGCGTTGTCCGACGGCGCTCCCGGGGCGAACGGCCGGATGACCACCAGACGGGGGTGTTCCGCCGGGTGAATCCCCAGGTCGAGCACCGGGGGATACCAGGCCGTCCCGCGCAGCGCCGCGTCGACGCGCTGGATACGCCGGAACTCGACGCCGGTGGACCGGTCCTCGCAGTGGACCTTCACGGAGAGGGTGCGGTCCCCGTCGGCGATCCGGTAGGACGCGTTGACCCCCCGCCCCTCAAGAGCCTCGGCCTCCCCGGCGCCGATGACCGCCATGGCCCGCCGGACCGTGAGCCGCGCCGGGCCGCTCATGGACGGTGGCCGCCCGCGGCCACCTCGCCGCTGAGCCAGTCGGTCACCCCGGCCACCAGCCGGGCGACCGGTTCGGCGCTGTTGAGCCGCAGCACCGGACACGGCAGCTCCGCCAGCCAGCGCTCGTCCACGGCCCGGCTGCGGCCCGCGAGCGCGGTGTCGTCGTAGCCTCGCGCCCACTCCAGGAAGTCCTGGTGGGCTTCTTCGTTGACCCCACCGCGCTCGATCGTGTCGCCGTATCTGAGGATCTGCCGGTCCACCAGCCGCCTCATCCTGGTGCCCGGGTCGAGCGCGAGGAACACCACGCCTTCCACCCGCTCGATGACGCTGTCCCCCCAGCCCCGCAGCGACCCCGACAGGATCCACGAGTCGCGCGGCACGAACAGCGCGTTCATCAGTGCGAGCCGGTCATCGACGGGACGCTTGTGGGTGTAGGGCGGGGTGGTCGGCAGCCAGAGGTAGTCGTCGACGTCCGCGTGGGGTACCGACTGAAGGGTCGCCAGAGCACGGCCCAGGGTCGTCGTCCCCGCCGCACTCGCCCCTGTGACGAGCAGCCGGTGCCAGCGCATGTGTGCCGTCTCCCCTCACCCTGTCCCGGTGCAGGTCAACTCGTCCTTCCGCCGGCCCCGTCGGGCGAGCGGCCGGGCGGATCGTGCTGCCGGAATTCTATCCCGGGCGATGACCCGACGGGCCCAGCAGGCCGACATATCACACCGGTTGAGCGGGGTGGCGGATGCGGGGACACCGAGGACACACACCCGTCGAGCGCGCCCCCGCACCACCCTGGGGTGAGCGAGTGCGCCGTACCCGCACACCTCTGCCCGTCTGACGGATCCGGGCGGGAAGGGCTACGCTCGCGGATATGCCGAGTGCGTTGGTGACCGGAGTCTCCCGCGGCCTCGGGGTGCATATCTGCCGGGCGCTCAAGTCGGCCGGCTATCGCGTACTGGGGGCCGGTCTGGCGGCCTCGCCGCGCAACGACGCACTGGACGACTACCGGACGGTCGATCTGCGCGATCCGCTCGCGGCCGGCCTGTTCGCCTGCGAGGACGTCGATGTCCTGGTCAACAACGCGGGTGTGTACCTCGACGACCCCCGGAGCGGATACGGCGATCTCTTCGCCCTGTCCGTCAGCGATCTCAGAGACACCTTCGAGGTCAATCTCTTCGGCGCCGCGCGGCTGGTCCTCACATACGCGCCGCACATGCTGGCGCGCGGGTCGGGGCGCGTCGTCTGTGTCTCGTCCGGGATGGGGCGGCTCCAGGACGCCGACGGGGCGTCGTTCGCCTACCGTTCGTCCAAGCTGGCGGTCAACTCACTGGTTCTCACGGTGGCGCGGCACTTCGCGGCCGGTGCCGGGGATCTGTCCGCCTTCTCCTACTGTCCGGGGTGGATCCGCACCGACATGGGTACGGAGTCGGCCCCGGGCGCCCCCGAGCCCGCCGCGGCCGACCTCGTCCGGCTGCTGGATCTGCCCGCCGCGCGGTCGAACGGCAGATTCTTCCGCCGCCTCGATGAGCTGGGCTGGGACACCCGGGGGCCGTTCGTGGCGGACGAGCACCAGACCCGGAGGGATACGAAGTGATCTCCCGGTGGCGAGGTGTGGGCGGCCGGCGCAGACCGGCGGCCCTTCTCCCCTGAGGGGTGGTGAACACACGCGCCCGCCTGCGGGAGTGCTCCGGGCTCCCCCTGTCGCACATCAGCCCGGGAACCTATCATCGAGGCACAACTCACCTGACTCACCCGGCCGTCCGGGGTCTTCGCACCGGGACGGTTCACCGTTGACCTGGGGCCGTTCGAGGCCCGGACACAGACACGGGGTGATACACGAAGATGGAGTCGAGCGGTTCGACGCATCGCTACACCTTCCGTTCACGCTTCGCACGCACCGGCCTGAGGTGCACACAGGACGTGGCAGAGCGCGTCCACCGGCTCGCGGAGCCCTATCTGACCCTTGAGCCGGGCGCCGCCGACCCCGGCGTATGGCAGGTGGTCGCGGACACCGCCCCACCCGGACACGCCGTGCCGGAGTCGGTCACCGCCCTGGGCGAAGTGGCCGTGGAGTACGCGGTCGACCACGCCGGCCGGACTCTCTTCCATGTCGCCCCCGTGGGGGACGCGTGGGTCACTCAGTCCGTCCTGCGGGCCACCCGGGCGATCCACCGCTCCGAGGCGAGCCGGCAGGGCGTGCTCTTCCTCCACGCCGGGCTCGTCGAACTGAACGGTCTCGGGGTGGCCCTGGTCGGTGGGAGCCGGGCGGGCAAGACCTCGTTCATCATGGCCAGTGTGCTGAACGGATCCGGCGTCATGGTGTGCAACGACGATGTGAGCCTGACGGTGGATCCCGGCGGGGACGGCGTCCTGGGTGCCGGGTGGCCCCGGTCCATCTCCGTCCGACTGGACACCCTGGACCTGCTGTTCGGGCGGGAGCGCGCGCGGGCCGTCCGGACTTCCCTGTCGCACCCCGCCAACCAGACGCTGATGAGCCTGCGGGATTCGGGAGTCGAGCGGCACGGCACCGCTCTGATCTACCCCTGGGAGTATGCGAGCCTCCTCGACACCAGGATCGGACAGTCCGTCAAGGTGGACGCGCTCGTTCATCTGAGCCTCACCGACGACGAGTCGGAGTCCGGGGCGGTGCCGGTACCGCCTTCGGCCCGTGGCGAACTGCTGGCGAGACGCGTCCTGCCGCTGCCGAACAAACACCTCAATATCTTCGGCCACGAGCCGGACCCCGGGACCCTCCGGCGCACCCACGGCGCGCTGACAGCGCTGCCGACCTTCCGCTTCCGCTACCGGTTCAGTGATGTCCGCCGACAGGTCGACCGGCTCGCCGAGTACCTGGGCGGGCAGGTGTCACGGATGTGACGCCCGGGCCGGTCGGCGCCGGCGGGATCCGGCAGTCGGGCCGCTCACAGCCCGAGCCGTCCCGTTCACAGCCCGAGCCGCACGGGCACGGCCGGAGCCCCGCCGGCGATCAGTGCGGCCAACGGGGCACCGAGATCCCTGGGCGAGAAGAGATCCGGGCCGCGATAGCCGGTGATCTCCCGGGGCGGCCACCAGCGTGTGCCGTAGATGTTCTCCGCGGCGAGCTGCGCATCGGTCAGCCCGCCGCGCGGTGTGAACGACGCGGTACGGACCAGGTAGTAGTCGTTGATGACACCGTCATAGCCGGCGGCGATCGAGGGATCGACGACCTCCTGGTGCCACACATGAGGCGGATCGGCGTCGACCGTCAGTCCCACCTCCTCGTACAACTCCCTCCGCAGGGCATCGAGAGGAGTCTCGCCCGGCGCCGAACCCCCACCCGGTGCGGCCCACACCACGATCGTGCCGGAGGGCTTCCGCGGGATGACGAACCGGCAGAGCAGGATGCGGTCGTCCTCGTCGAGGACGACCGCGCGTACCGCGTGTCGAAAATTCAGCGAAGTCACCGGGACACGCTATCCCGCGAACGAAGGAAGTTTCTCGATGAACCGTATACCGGGCACCTTCCGTCCGTGGCGCACCGTGCGAATCAGGGGTGCGCTCGATGGGCGCGCGCATACAAGGGCCATACAAGGGCCACCTCATCGGGGTCTTGATGCAGAGTGAGAAATCCACTACGTTGAGTCAGCGCCGGAATTCAATCGGAAACACCTGCCGAAGAAGCCAAGGGCCGGACGACCGGCCCTGACCGCAGGAATGGGAACGAGGCCGGAATATCTGCCGGCGGCTGATGTCCAGCCGCTGAGCCGAACGCCGCAGCAGGGCGGAAGCGGCTGCGGGAAACAGCGGACGCCGCCGGACGGACTCGCCCCGGCCGGGCCATGAATGATCAATGGGCAGAGAGGGGGCCATACTGTCGTGCTCACCTTCCGCAGACATATCGCCGCAGTCGAGGGCATGGACGACTTCGACGAGGAGGCCGTACTCGCGAAGATCCATCTCGTTGACAGCGATATTCTGATTCTGTCCGGCTCGCTCGTGGACGGATCGGGAACCCCGTCGTCGGACTTCGACTTCTGTGTGATCGCGCAGTCGAAGGACGACAGATTCCACCGTGACACCTTCCCCCGCGAAAGCCATATGCGGTATTACACGAGCGGCGACCGGGTGAAGGCCAGCTTCGACTATCTGCCCTGCAGTTTGCTCGGAGTGGACGTCGAGTACTGGACGGTCCAGGAGATCTCCAGCATGCTCGCGTCGCACGCCCAGCTGTACGCCCACACCAGGAACCGTGCCCGCAAGTCGTCCGGCTTCGCCGCGTCGGCCGTGGACTTCCGGGTGCTGTCCCGCCTCACCTACGGTGTCCCGCTGACGAACGCCGCCGGATTCGCGCGGATCACCGGTGATCTGCGCATCGGCGAGATCACGTACACCGCCTTCCGCACCGCCGTGGGCAGTTACCCGGACTTCCGCGACCTCGCCGGAATGTGGGCGCAGGGGGACTACGACGCCGCGCTGACAGCGGCCCGTAAGCTCGGCGTCGACACCTTCCGGGGTCTGACCCATGTGTACGGAAACACCAACCGCAACCCGAAGTACCTGGGGCGGTTCCTGGCCCGGCTGCCCGAGCGGCTGTCCGGGCTGTGCGCACGGTTCCGCCGCCTGAACACCTTTGGCGCGGCGGACGGGGCCGATACGCCCGACGCCGTCCTGGAATGGCTCGACATCATCGATCTGGCCTTCGCCGAGATCCGCCGGGTCCGCGACGGGGTGGACGCCTTCGTCAGCCGGCGGGAATTTATCGATCTGCTGAAGAGCGAACTGCACCAGACGATGAGCTGGAACGCCGAGATCTCGAACGAGTACTGCTTTCGCGCACGCGAGGCGGAAGACGATGTTCCCTCGCTGCGTGAACTGCTGGCCGCCATGGAAGTGCGCGGCGCGGTCGAGCACCGACTGCCGCTGCGGCAGTGGGCCGCCGACCGGACGGCGCCCACCGGCGAGAACAACAAGTCCGCCTGAGAGGCCGCCCAGGCTTCACAGATCGCCAGGGGGAGACGATATTGTGCCGGATCTACGGCTATCTCGGACATGATTCCGAGATAACCGCTCTCGACGCCGCGCGGGATGCTCAGCTGTCGGGCGGCCCGGATCGCCAGCGCTACGCCAGGGGGGAGAAATGGGGTCTGGGCTGCAACCGTCTCTCCATCCAGGACCCTGCGCATGGAAATCAGCCGTTCACGAATGCCGACGGTTCGGTGTACGCGGTGTTCAACGGTGAGATCTACAATTTCCGTGCCATCAGGGAGGAACTCGCCGGGCACGGTGTGCACATCGACGGCGACTCCGACGGCTCGGTCCTGATCCCGTACTACGAACTCCACGGAGACCGCTTCGTGGACCGGCTTGAGGGAATGTACGCCATCGCCGTGGTGGATCTGCGTTTCGGACGCAGGCTGAAGCTGTGGTGCGATCCACTGGCCGTCAAAAGCGTGTACTACGCGGTCACCGGGGACGGCGTCGCGTTCTCGTCCGAGTTGAGCGGCCTCACCGCCCTGCTGCGGAAGCCCCTCGACCTCGACGCGTTCGCCGTCGACGCCTATCTGAACTGGCAGTGCCTGCCGGGTGGGTCCTCCTGGTATTCCGGTGTCTCGTCCCTGCGGCCGGGTGAGCAACTGCTCTGCGACGGCGGGAGCGCGGTCGAACGGCGACCACCGGATGCCGGTCCGCCGGCGGCGCCACCCGCCGACGAGGAGTGCACACCAAGTCGGCTGGGCGCGCTGCTGTCCCGGGAAGTGGCGCACATGTCACTTCAGGCCGCGCCGATCGCCGTACAGGTCTCGGGCGGTCTCGACTCCGCCATCCTGGCCACCCTGCTCGGCGAACGCCGCCGTGATGTGACCGGATTCCATGTGACCCATGAGGGCAGCCACCCCTCCGACGAACAGACCTTCGCCCGCGCGGCGGCTGCGCACGCCGGTATTCCGCTTGAGGTGGTGGAGATCCGCGAGGCCGAGCTGCCCGAGCTGATCCCGGCCATGGTGGCAGCGCTGGGCACCCCGAACGCGACGTCACACGCACTGAGCGCGTTCGCCCTGTTCCGGGAGATCTCGAGCAGCGGATTCCGGGTCTGTTTCGTGGGCGACGGGGCGGATGAGCAGTTCGGCGGCTACCGCCGCTACAGCACCGCCCTCGCGGCACCCGACGACGCCTGGCCGCACCGCTATCTCGACCGGCTCTCCCTGGTGCCGCAGGCGGAGTACCGGCAGCTCTGCACACCCGAGTACCGCGAACTCCTCGACACCGGGGTGAGCAGCCGTCAGCGCTCCCTGGAACTGCTGAGCCACCCGGCGCCCACCCGCCTGGAGCAGCTCCTGACCTTCGACCGGCTGCACAAACTGCCGAGTCTCAACCTGCGCAAGCTGGATCACCTCTCCATGGCACACGCGGTCGAATGCCGCGTTCCGTACTGTCAGCCTGCCGTCACCCGCTTCGCACGACGCACTCCTGACGCTCTGAAGGTCGACGGGGAGCGCCGCAAAGGAATCCTTTGGGACGCCGGGGCGCGGCTGGTTCCACCGGCGGTCTGGTGTCGGCAGAAACAACCGTTCACCTTTCCGGTCAGCGCCTTTATGACACGGGGCACCGCCCTCTGGGACTTCGCTGCCGGCGTTCTGACGAGGCCCCGGCTCTGTGCCTCCGGCTTTCTGGGCGAAGCCGCCGTGCGTAAAGTGATCGCGGAACACCTGGCGGGCCGGGACCATGCACGACTGCTGTGGGGCCTGATGATTCTGGAGTTGTCGCTGCCCTAGTCGTGGTCCGGGGTTGTGCCGGGATCTCACTACAAGAAGACAAGAGGGGCATACGCCGGTGCGCACTATCCATGTCGTCGCTCACCCGGAGGCCACACACCACGTCGAGGGACTGGTCGGCGGGTGGCACGACTCGGACCTCACGCCCGCCGGTGTCCGGGCGGCGGTCTCCATCGCCCGGGCGCTACGAGCCGATATCCCCGATGGTGCCGAGGTCGAGCTGATCTCATCGGATCTGCGACGGACCCGGCGGACGGCCGGGGAATCGGCCGAGGTGTTCGGGGTGAAGCCGGTCCTGGACCGGAGGCTGCGGGAGAAGTCGTACGGCGAGGCGGAGGGAAGGCCGCAGGAGTGGCTGGACGAGCGGTTTGTCGCGCCGCCCGCTGACGGGGACCGGCTGGACCATGACGAGGGGGTGCCGGGAGCCGAGACCAAGGCGGTGTTCGCGCGGCGCGTGTACGCGGCGATGGACGAGATTCTGCGCCACCCGTACGAACACCAGATCATCGTGACCCATGGGTTCGCCCTGACGTTCGTCGTGGCGTCCTGGATCGGCATGCCGGTCGAGTCGCTCGGCCGGGTCAACTTCCGGGCGCCCTCGGGCAGTATCACCAAGCTCCGTGAGGACGACTTCTTCCACAACCGCCAAGTGGTCAGCCTCGGTGACACCCGCCATCTGGAGTCATGACCCGGACCGGCGGGGCCGGCCCGCGGCCGGTGCGCCCCCAAGGACTGTCCCGTATCCGATGTACGACACGCCATTTCCGGCCAACTGGTCCTCGGGCGTTCGTGGCGCTTGACGACTGATATCCCAGGCAGGAAGCTTACAGTTGGACTTGAATTGATCGATCTTGAATTCATCGATCTTGCTCATCGAGAGTGAATCCCGAGAGTGAATCCCCTCTGTGCGGACTCCGGCATATGACTTAGGGGGAAAGGTTGCCATACCCACAACTCATGGACGCCTTCGCCGACCCGTCGCCCGCCCGTGAAACGCTCATCCAGTCATTCCGGCACCTGCTCGAAGAGCTTCCGTCCCATGGGTCGAGCTTCTTTATCCATCTGAGCGAGTTATGCCCGGTCGCCTGCGAGCACTGCATGTACTCATCGGATCTGGTACGGAAGTCCGCCAAGGTCGCGCTGTCGAAGGGTGAACTGGAGGGTGCGATCCGATTCATTTCGGAATCCTCCTCGCAGAAGCTCAACATCACCGGCGGCGGGGAGCCCTTCCTCGAGTTCTCCAGCATATTGCGGCTGCTGGAGTCGGTCGACGTACCCCGGATCGAGATCGTCACAGCCGGCCACTGGGCCATGACCCCCAAACGCACGGCGCGCATCATGCGCCAGCTCGGCGAAGCCAGATCGCGCAATCCCGGAAACCCGGAACTGCTGCTGCGGCTGAGCATCGACCGATACCATCTCAACGCACCACGCCCGGTACGGATCGAGCACTACGGCCATGTGCTTCGGTGCTGGGCGAAAACCGCACCCGGCTTCGCCGTGGGATTGCGCAGTATCCAACCGGACATGGGCACCGTGGACCGGATGATCGCCGACGAACTGGCAGCGGAAATCCAGGAGGTCGACGACTGGAACCGGACCCTCCTGCTGCCGGGAGGCCAGACCGTCCCCCTCACCTTCAATGTCTTCCGGCGGAGCGGAAAGGCTCTCCGGCTGACAGAGGACCACCAGGGAGCCACCAAGACACTCCGCGAATACTACGGCCCCTTTGAGACAAGGCCGGGGAATCTGTCACTGGCCACGGCCGTGAACGACGCGATTCGCGGCGAGTACACGGCCGGGGGCGGACTCGCCGTCACTCTCAACTCCGACGGAACGTTCTGGATCTTCTGCGGCACCGCGCCCGACCGGAAACTCCTCCTGGGTGAGCGGACCTTCGCCGAAGCGGTCACCTACTTCTTCGAGGACCCCATCACCCACCTCCTCGTCGACGAGGGGATCTGGGCCCTGTCCGATCTCGTCATGGAACTCGCCCCCGGGACCCACGCGGCCGCCCTGGCGAAGAACGACTCGGCGTCCCTGGTGGACGACCTGCTCGCGCCCGACGACGTCCGGCTCGCCGTCACCCTGATCGCGGCCCAGGACCTGGTGACCCGGAAGCGCGCCACGGTGGACCCCGGGCACCCCCTGGCCGGAATCCTGTCCGACCCCGCTGTCGACCTGGCGGCGATCTGCCGTGACATCGTCCGGGGAAGCCGAGCGGCACAGTGACCTTCCCGGCGGAGATCACCGATGACGAGCGGCGCTTCGCCCGGCTGCGGCACGCCACCGACCCCGGGGAGGTACGCCACGGAATCATCGAACTGGGCGATGTACTGGGGCTGCGGACCGCCGACATCCTCCGCAAGGAACTCGGCTCCCCACGGGACGTGCTCTGTGTGATCGTCCTGCGGGGCGGCGCGCTGATGTACCCGGGTTTCGCCAGAGCCGTGCCGCACGCGGACTTCTGCATGCTCGGCATGCGGCGCTCGCCCGATCAGCGGTCCGTGGCAGACGAGTACATGACGGCGATACCCCGCGACACCTATCAGGCGACGGTCTATCTCGACTGTGTCGCGGCCACCGGCGGCACCCTGCTGGCGGCCAGACAACGGGTCACCGGCACCTGTGACCCCGGCCATGAGGTGGCCGCCGTCATCAGCAGCGCGGCCGTGGCGACGGAGAGGCTGCGCGCGGCAGGTGTCGATCTGCTCGGCTTCAGTCTCTACGACGAACTCGACGGCCAGGTCGTCACACCCGATATGGGGGAGTTCGACGCCGGAGACCTCTTCAGCGGTGTCGTCGCCCGGCGCTCCGCTCCCGGGCGACCCGGTGGGACCGCACAGTGACCCGTGCCGAGGGCCAGGTGCCGGCCCGTGCACCGGCCCACGTACCGACCCGTACAGCGACGCACGCACCGACGCGTGCGCCCGAGCCCCCGCTGCTCCTGGCGAACGTCCGGCTTCCCGGCGGGAACCTCGCCGATGTGCTGCTGGACGCAGGACATATCCGTACGGTCGCGGCGGCCGGAATCCTGAAGACCGACGGTGAACGGATCGACCTGACCGGCCATCTGCTCCTGCCCGCCCCCGCCGAGCCCCACTGCCACTTCGACAAGGTGCTGCTCGGCGGCCTCGGCGGTGACGGTGTGGGGCGGGGAGATCTGGACTCGGCGGTCGCGGCCTGGTACGCGGCCCGGGGATCGATCTCCCGGGCCGATGTGCGCGACCGGGCGCTGCGCGCCGCTGTCGAGCTGCTCACCAGCGGCGCGACCGCGATTCGCACCCATGTCGACGTCGGTGTGACGACCGGACTGGTCATGGTCGAAGCGCTGACAGAGGCGCGCGAACTGCTCAGGGGCCGGCTGGACCTCCAGATCGTGGCCTTCGTGGACTTCCCGGTCCGTGGGTCCGCCGGGGCGGACAACCGCTCCCTCCTCGTGGCCGCGCTCCGGACGGGCGCCGACGCGGTGGGCGGCGCCCCCTACCGGGACGACGACCCGCCGGCGTGCCTGGACATCCTGATGAACACGGCGGCCACTTGGGGAAAGGCGGTGGACCTGCATATCGACGAGACACTCGACCCGCGCTCGAACACCCTCGGCGAACTCGCCGACTGGGTGCTCAGAACCGGTTTCCCGTACGGAGTGACCGCCGGCCACTGCGTCAGCCTGGGCACACAGCCGCCGGACGCGGTCGCGCGGACAGCGGCGCGGGTGGCCCGGGCCGGTATCTCCGTCGTGGTCTGTCCGGGGACCAACCTCTTTCTCCAGGCACGCGACCACACACTCCCGGTGCCCAGAGGGCTCACCGCGATCGCACAGCTCCACGCCGCCGGAGTCACGGTGGCGGGCGGCGGGGACAACGCCCGGGATCCGTTCAACCCCCTCGGCCGGTTCGATCCCCTGGAAGCCGCCGCCTTGCTGGTCCTGGCGGGCCACCTCTCACCGCGCTCCGCCTACGACGCCGTCAGCCGCGCGGCCCGAACGGCCATGGGCCTCGCGGCCACCCGCATCGAACCCGGCGCCCCGGCAGAGCTGCTGGCCGTGCGGGCGGACAGCATCGAAGCGGCCATGGCGGACGCCCGAGCGGACCGGGTGGTGTTCCACCAGGGTCGGCTCGTCTGCCGTACGCGGCATGAGCGCTCGTTCCCCGAGGGCATACCGGGCGGGGCGGGCGGGGAGTGACCGCCGGAGCCGGAGCCGGAGCCGGAGCCGGAGCCGGAGCCGGAGCCGCGGGCCGGAGCCGGAGCCGCGGGCCGGAGCCGGAGCCGGGTCCGGGTCCGCGGGCCGAGCCGGGTTCGAGGGCCGCCCGTGTCACCGCAGCTCCTTCAGCCGCCCGTGGTAGGTGTCGACGGACCTGAGCTTGATCTCCTCGTAGCCACGGACGAGGTCGGGCAGCCCCGCGATCTCGACGGCGCGTTCGAGAGTGTCCGGAGCGAGCCGGGCCAGCTGCTCCTCGATCACCTTCCGGTACTCCGGGATCAGCGCGCGCTCGACCCGCCGGACCCGGGCGTAGCCGAACACATCGAGCCGGGTACCGCGCAGCCGCCGCATGGCGTGCAGGGCGCTGAACGCCGGAGTGAACCACGGGCCGAGGCTGACCTTCCGCCGCATCCCGAGGGCCCGGAGCACCGGCGGGTGCAGTTTCCAGGCGACCCGGGCGCCCGCACCGAAGCTCTCCTCGGCCCTGGCCCGTGTGTCCAGCGACAGGCGGGCGACCTCGTACTCGTCCTTGTAGGCGAGAAGCTTGAAGAGGTTCGCCGCCACCGTCTCGGCCAGCTTTGCCGAACCCGGTACGGCCGCCTCCTCGGCGGCCCGGACCCGCTCGACGTCGGCGACATAGCGGGCGGCGTAGGCCGCGTCCTGGTAGGCGACCAGCTCCGGCACCCTGATGCCGACGAGCCGCGCGAGCGCGGAGTCCGCGGGCGCGTCGAGCGCCGGTACGGAAGCCACCTCGGGCTCCGCCGCCCCGGCGGGCCCGGGCCGCGTGAGGTCGGACCGCGCGGGGTCGGACCGCGTGGGGTCGGAGACGATCAGCCTGCCGCGCCGGAACGCCTGGATGTTCCGCTCGACCGCCACCCCGTTGATCCGGATCGCCTCCTCGATCGCCGATGACGGCAACGGGAGAGCGCCGGTCTGGTAGGCCACGCCGACGAGCAGCATGTTGGCGTACTGGTCGCTGCCGAAAAGCTCCTCGGCCGTGGCCCGCGCATCGAGCCACCGCCCGGACGCGACCGTGCCGGAGATCCGCCGTACCAGCGAATCGACCTCGGGGAAGGGGATGCCGGTGTCCACGACCATCGCGCCGGTGGGCACCTTGGCCGTCGACACGATCGCGGTGGTCCGGGCGGGGTCGGTGACGGCGAGCGTCGACTCGTCGGCGGCGACGAGCAGATCGGCGCCGAGATAGAGGTCGCACTCGCCCTTCGCGAGGCGCCCGGAGGCTTCGACCGTGTCCTCGGTGATCCGCAGGTCGGAGATGACCGCGCCGCCCTTCTGCGCGAGCCCGGTCTGGTCGAGGCCGCGCACCTGCCGCCCGGCGAGCACCGCCGAGACGGCGAGGATCTGCGCGACGGTGACGACGCCGGTGCCGCCGACCCCCGCGAGCCGCAGTGTGACCGAGGTGCGTCCGGCGGCCCCGGGCTCCGGCGAGGCATCGGCGGCGAGCGGTTCGGCCTCGCGCAGGACCCGCCGCCCGGGGGTGACCTCCAGGAAGGAGGGGCAGTCGCCGTCGAGGCAGGAGAAGTCCAGATTGCAGGAGGACTGGTCGATCCGGGTCTTGCGGCCGAACTCGGTGTCGACCGGCTGCACGGACAGACAGTTCGACTTCACACCGCAGTCGCCGCAGCCCTCGCACACCCGCTCGTTGATCATGACGCGCTGCGCGGGTGTCGGCCGGGTGCCGCGTTTGCGCTTGCGCCGCTTCTCGGCCGCGCACTCCTGGTCGTGGATCAGCACGGTGACGCCCGGCACGGCCGACAGGACGCGCTGCGCCTCGTCGAGACGGTCCCGGCGCCACACCTCGGCGCCCTTCGCCAGCCGGACGCCTCGGTAGCGCCGGGGCTCGTCCGTCGTGACGATGGTCCGCCGGACCCCCTCGGCGGCGAGCAGCCGGGTGATCTCCGGGACCGGCATCGCGCCGACGGCGTCCTGCCCACCGGTCATGGCCACCGTCGAGTTGTGCAGCAGCTTGAACGTGATGTTCACATCCGCCGCGACGGCGGCGCGGATCGCGAGCGAGCCGGAGTGGTGGAAGGTGCCGTCGCCGAGGTTCTGCAGCAGGTGGCGGGCCCGGACGAACGGGGCCATCCCGATCCACTGGGTGCCCTCGCCGCCCATCTGGGTCAGCCCGGTGACCTCGCCGACCTGCCCCGGATCCATCATGAGGACCATCGCGTGGCAGCCGATGCCCCCGCCGACGAGCGAGTCGCCGGAAGGTTTGGTCGAGGAGTTGTGCGGACACCCCGAGCAGAAGTACGGGGTGCGCGGGGTGAGCGACAGCATGATCGGGCCCCGGCGCCGCTGCCGCCGTGCCTCGTGCCACGCGGCGACCGTCGGCAGCCCGCGGAGCCGGGAGGCCAGGGCGAGTGTGATGGCGTCCGGGTCCAGCTCGCCGTGCTCGGCGAGCAGCGGGGCACCGTCGGGACCCCGCTTGCCGTGCACCGCGGGGGCCGCCGGGGCACCGTAGAGCATCTCTTTGAGCGCGGTCTCGACGAACGCCCGCTTCTCCTCCACCACGACGATCTCGCGGAGCCCGCTCGCGAACTCCCGTACGATCCCCGGTTCGAGCGGCCAGACCATGCCCAGCTTGAGGAGGCGGATGCCCCGCCTGCGCAGCTCGGTGTCGTCGAGGCCGAGGGCGGTGAGGGCCTGCCGGAGGTCGAGCCAGGTCTTGCCGGATGCCACGATGCCGATCGTGTCGTCGGTGCTGCGGACGGGGATGGTGTTGAGGCGGTTCGCGGCGGTGTAGCGGCGGGCGAGTTCGAGGCGGATACGGTGCAGGTCGCGTTCGAGCGGGCCGAGCGTGGGCTGCAGCAGCTTCCCGGTGACGGTGTGCCGCCATGGCTTCCCGTCGATCTCGGTGTCCGGCAGGACCGAGGCGAACCGGCCGACGGGGCCGGTGGAGGCTCCGTCCGCCACGGCAGTGGTGATCTTCATCGCGGCCCAGAGGCCGGCGGCGCGGGAGAGCGCGACGCCGTGCATGCCCAGCTCGACGACCTCGGCCGGATCCGCCGGGTGGAGCGTCGGCATGGCCAGATCGGCGAGGGCGAACTCCGACGCGCACGGCACGCTGGACGACTTCGCCGCCGGGTCGTCGCCGACGACGGCCAGGGCACCGCCCAGATGATGGGTGCCCATGAGGTTGGCGTGCCGCAGGGCGTCGGTGGCCCGGTCGAGGCCGGGCGCCTTTCCGTACCAGAGCCCGACGACACCGTCGTGGCGCAACCCGCCCGACACCGACGCCAGCTGGGTGCCCTGCACCGCCATCGCCGCCGCCTCCTCGTTGAGCCCCGGCGTGAACAGCACGCCGTGCTCATCGAGCAGCGCCTGCCGCCGCCCCAGTTCGATGTCCAGGCCCGCGAGCGGCGAGCCCTCGTATCCGGAGACGAACGCGCGGGTGTCGAGGCCGTGCGCGCTGTCCCGCCGCCGCTGGTCCAGCAGCAGCCGGACCAGTGCCTGGACCCCTGTCATGTGCACCGTCCCGCTCGGAGCGAGGTAGCGGTCGTCGAGAGAGAAGGGGCGGTGCGGCGAGACAGACCTGCCGTCGACGATCGTCATCGTTCCTCCAACTAGTCCGGATGCAGCGGATCGTAGGTAGTGGGTGGACAATCGTCCAGATCAGATCCGTAGCAACTGGGCCAATGGCTCAATTCTCGTCGCTTCATGCCGATCCATGCAGGCCAACGGCCCATGGCAGCGGGAACCTCGCGGCGCGACGGAGCCGACCGGATCCGTGCGGGTCGGTGATACCGCCCGCCCTCGGCGCGACCGGAGGAGCCCGCGCTCGACCCACTTCAGGGGACTGGGGATACCGGCCGAGGCTTAAGGGCAGGGCAGGGCAGGGCAGGGCAGGGCAGGGCAGGGCAGGGCAGGGCAGGGCACTGCGCGGCGGGGCACGGCAAGGCGGGGCATTTGCGCGGCAGGGCAGGGCAGGCTGGCTGCGCTCAGCGCGGGATGTGCCGCCCGTAGCGCACGGGCTCGGCGGGCGGGCGGTGGGGGACCTCGGAGACCTGTGCCCCGCTCGCCTGCCGGGGCACGGCCGTACGGTCGGCGAAGGCGCCCCGGGACCCCGTGTCCGCAGGGTCAGGTCTTCAGAACCCCTGACGCGCAGCGCGGAATCGTCGACGGCGTCGGTATCGCCGTCGACGCCGGTCCGGGCGGTCCCGCACTGATGCCAGAACGTGGTGGCCGCCGTGCGGATGCGGCTCTCCAACTGCCAGGCTCAGCGCACTGGCTCAGCGCACTGGCTCAGCGCACCTCCGGTGCCGGATACCAGCGGACCGGCTCGGTCCCCCGCTCGGCGGCCTCACCCCGGGTGCGCAGCAGGGTCAGATGGGCGACGGTCTCACCGACGGCGAAGCGCCGCGACACCGCGCTGAAGGTTTCCCACGGGCGGGACCAGGTCAGCCGGGCGGACAGGTCCCAGGCGGTGGAACCGGGAGCCTCCTTGACGGCGCGGTGGAGTTCGATCAGCCGCTCGGTGTGGTGGCGGACCATGGTCCGGACGCGGGGGCGCAGGCCGCGGAAGCGGTACTCGTGCGCGGGCAGCACCTCGTCGACGTCGATCCCGTCCAGCCGTTCCAGCGACAGCAGGAAGTCCCGCAGGGGGTCCCCGTCGGAGTCGCCGTAGACCGCGATCTGCGGGGTGATACGGGGCAGGACGTGATCGCCGGAGAACAGCATCCGTCGCTCGGGCTCATAGAAGCAGGAGTGCCCGGGGGTGTGCCCCGGCGTCCAGACCACCCGGAGCGCGGTCCCGGCCACCCGGATCAGTTCGCCGTCCTCCAGCGGAAAGTCCGGCTCGGCGAGATTGAGGATGCGCTCCACGTCCATTCCGTTGCCCGTGGACTTCAGCGCGTCCGCCGGGGCGCCGTGGCGCCTGAGATGACGCACCTGTTGTTCGTGCCACTGCCCGGAGGTCGTCGGGGTCCGCCGGGCGCGCAGGGCGTCCAGACGGTGCATGCCGACCCAGGCGCCCGATGCCCGGCGGATGCGGTCGGCCAGCCCGAGATGGTCCGCGTGGTAGTGCGTGACGAGTACGGCCCGTACATCCGTGATGTCCGCCCCGGCGGACGCGATGCCCTGGCACAGGGCGTCCCAGCTCTCCTGGGTGTTCCACCCCGAATCGACCAGCACCAGGCCGCCGGCCGCCTCCAGTGCGTAGACGAGCGTGTACCGCAGGGGGTTGTCCGGAATGGGGACCGGGATGGACCACAGGCCGCCGGCCACCTGTTCGACCGGCGGCATGACGCCGCTGTCCCATGCCTGCCACTGCTCTGTGCCGGTGATCTCTATGGTCACGTCACTCCTGTTCGTCGCGCCATCGCCCCCGGGTGCGCGGGCCGGGGGCGTATTCCCACCGGCATGAGAGCAGTCAGTCTTCTAGTGAACATTTACTTTGTAACTTCTGATCTTCGACTGTCAAGTGGAGACCGAGGGTGACCTGCCTCATACGGATGCCCGTTCACGCGTCGATGTACGGATACGGTCAGCCGTTCTCGCCTCGCTGCGAGAGTGTGAAAGGCCCCAACAAGCCCTGATCCAGGGCCTGGTCCGCATACCCGGGCAAGGTTCTATGTAAACAGTCGTGCGGCTGATGTGTGTGGACCGTGCCATCGGGAGCTTGTAGGCTGTCCAGCACTTCCGCGCGCTGAGAGGCCGGGAGAAGTAGAGGGTTGTTCCGATGGTCCGGTGCCACCAGGGCGCCGAGGGCGCCCGCTTCCCGACGAGTGGACGTGATCTTCCGGTGACCATCGGCGAAACCGCGCAGGAGCGTGCCCGGCGCCCGAAGGACCGGCGTGCCACCATCGAGGCCATGGCGGCCGAACTGTTCGCCGAACGCGGATACGCGGCCACAGGTGTGGGCGACATAGCGGACCGGGTGGGCGTCACCCCGGGGGCCATCTACCGGCACTTCGCGGGCAAGGACGATCTCTTCCAGTCCATTCTCCAGAGCTGCCTGGACGACTTCCGGGCCGCGGCCGTTCCCACCCCCGGGGCCGCGCCGGGGGACGCCATGCGCGAGGTGGTCGCGGGCGCCGTCGGGCTCACCCTCTCCCGGCCCGACCGGGTGGCCACCTATCTCCGCGAGTGGCGCTGGCTCTCGGATGCCGCCAGTGCCCGGATCCGGGCCGGGGAGCGAGAGCTGACGGGTCAGTGGGAGACCGTGATGCGCGCGGTGCGTCCCGGTATCACCCGCCGGGAGGCCGTGACGCGCCAGCGGGCGGTCAACGGCGCGCTGATGCTGCTGGCCCGGCGCTCCGCCTCGGTACCCCGCCGCCGGCTCCAGGCGCTGTTCACCGACGCGACCCTGGCGCTGGTGACGGCCCCGGTGCGCTCCCTCCCGGCCCCGCCGGCCGAGCCGCCCGCCCGCACCTGGCACACCCCGCGCCCGCGCCGCCAGGAGATCAGGGACGCCGCCTCGCTGCTGTTCCGCCGGTACGGCTACCACGGCGTCGGCATGGAGCAGATCGGCCGGGCGGTCGGCATCTCCGGCCCCACCGTGTACGGCACCTACGACAGCAAGGCCGAGATCCTCGTCGATGTCTACGACCACGCGGTGGGCAGGACCGAGGTCGCCGTCGAACGCGCCCTGGACGCCGCGGGCTCCGCGCAGGAGGCGCTCGGCCTCATCGCCCGCGCCTATGTCTCGGTGGCTCTCGACGACACCGATCTCACCGCCGTCGCCGGGCGGGAGACCGAGGAACTGCCCGAAGGCGACCGGGTCCGGCTGCGCCACCGCCGGGCCGGCATCCACTTCGTCTGCGTCGCCGTCCTCAGGGAGGTGCGGGGCGATCTGGACGAGACCGAGGCGCAGGTCGTGTTCGCCGCCGCCCGGATGGCGGTGCAGGCGACCGTTGCCAGGCGGCGGGGGGCCGGGGCGTCGGCCGACGAGGTCGCCGGGCTGATGCTGCGATTCCTCCTCGGGCGGGATCTCGGGCCGGCCGCCGCAACCGGATAAGTGAAGATCCAGTTTGAGTCAGGCGAGGTCTCTCCCTTGCGGAAGGGTGGCGATATCCATGGACAGAGTCGTCCTCACTGGCTAATTTGGGTGCGGTAGCCATCATGTTGTAAAAAGTTAATCGGCTTGATTCGGAGATCTTTCTGCCGCCGTGACACCGGCGTCGGTACATCCCGAGGGGAGAAGTGTCATGCGCCGTACGGTGTTCACCGAGGAGCACGAGGCATTCCGGGGCACGATCCGCGAGTTCATCGCCAACGAGGTCGTTCCCCACCACGACGAGTGGGTGCGCGAGGGCATGGTGCCCCGCGAGCTCTACCGCAAGCTCGGAAAGCTGGGCGTCTACGGTATCGAGGTGCCGGAGGAGTACGGCGGCGCGGGTGTCGTCGGCTACAAGTACGCGGCCGTCATCGCCGAGGAGACGGCCCGCGCCGGAGTGAGCCTCGGGTCGACCGGCGCGCACACCGGGCTGGCACTGCCGTATCTGCTGAAGTTCGGCACCGACGAGCAGAAGCGGCGCTGGCTGCCGGGATTCCTGTCGGGCGACATCATGACGGCGATCGCGATGACCGAACCGGGTACCGGTTCCGACCTCGCAGGCATCAGGACCACCGCCACCCCGACCGAGGACGGCGGCCACTATGTGCTCAACGGCGCCAAGACCTTTATCTCGGGCGGTGTACAGGCCGATCTGATGCTGGTCGTGTGCCGCACCTCGCCCGCCACCCCGGACGACCGCCGCGCCGGCCTGTCCATCCTGTGCGTGGACACCACAAGCGAGGGATACGCCGTCGGCCGCAAGCTGGAGAAGATCGGCATGCGCACCTCCGACACCGCCGAACTCTCCTTCACCGATGTCCGCGTCCCGGTGGCGAACCGGCTCGGCGACGAGGGCGCGGCCTTCTCCTATCTCGCACTCAACCTTGTCCACGAGCGCCTGGCGTGCGCCGTCCAGAACCAGGCCGCGGCCGTCGCCGCGATCCGGTTCGCCGTGGCGTACGCCCAGGAGCGCGAGGTGTTCGGCCGGCCGCTGTCCGGGTTCCAGAACACCAAGTTCGTGCTGGCCGAGTGCTCGGCGGAGACCGAGGCCGGGCAGACCATGGTCGACCGTGCCCTCGATCTCCACGACACGGGCGAGCTGACGTCCGCCGACGCGGCCCGGCTGAAGCTGTTCTGCAGCGAGATGGCCGGCCGTGTCATCGACAAGTGCCTCCAGGTCCACGGCGGTTACGGCTATATGCTGGAGTACCCCATCGCACGGCTGTACGCCGATATCCGGGTGTCCCGGATCTGGGCGGGGTCGAGCGAGGTCATGAAGACGATCATCGCCAAGTCCCTCGGTGTCTGAGGGCGACTCGCGGCCGGGCCGGCGGTGATCGTCCCGGGAGGCGGCGGCCCCTCGGCCATCGGCCTCGCCGTCCGCCGCGCCCGCCCCGCACACTCCGCCCGGCCTCCTGGGAGCACCGGCGCCCTCCGCCGGGTCCGGCGCGGACACCGGCCGCCGGGTCCGGGACCGGCACGCCCACCGCCGGAGCCGGGACCATCTCGCTCGGCCCCACCGCCGCACTGGCCCACGAACCGCCGACGCCGCTGCGCCGACACACACCGGGGATCCACCTCGCCTCGCTGGACTACGCGATGTGGCTGCACCGGCCGTTCCGGATCGACGAGTGGCTGCTGTTCGCGCTGCGCGGTCCCACCGCGTCCGGCGGAAGGGGCCTGCGCGTGGGCGGCAGCTGGACGCGGGACGGAGTGCTCGTGGCCTCGACGGTCCAGGAGGCCGTCGTCAGACAGCGCATTCGGCACTGAACCGATGCGTCGCGGCACGCGTACCCCCGGCGGACGGCAGCGCGGTCGGAGGACAGACCGCCCGGGGAGCGCCCACCTCCCCTGCATGGCGCCCGCCGGGCCGACGACTCCATGGCGAGGAGAGTCACTGATCCCGGCTCACATCCGGCCGCAGTCGGCCGGCGGCAGTCGGCCGGCCACCCGGGCGGCCGGAGGTGAGAGGGCGCGTACCCGTTCTCGCGGCCGGCCGCCCGGTTGTTCAGGCGGAAGCGTGCCCCGTGGCCGCCGGTCGGTTCGCGCCCGTGTGGACGGCGGGGGGCTCGTCGGGCATACGGGCGGTGGCCTCGGCGAGATCCCGTACGGTCCAGCGCTTGTCGCTGCTGACCTCGTCCACGACGCTCCAGCTCTGGTAGAGACCCACATCGCCGCCGAACGCGCGGAAGGTGTGCCCGGTGAACCGGCAGTCGGCGCAGGCGAGCAGGGCGACCAGCGGTGCGATGTTGGCCGGGTCCCAGACGTCGAACGGCGCGTCGCCCGTCGACGCCATCATCGCGTTGAGGCCGGGAGCCGACTCGGTGATCCGTGTCCGGGCGGCCGGTGCGACGGAGTTGGCGCGTACGTGGTAACGCTTCAGCTCCTTGGCGGCGATCTGGGTCAGCGCGGCGATACCCGCCTTGGCCGAGCCGTAGTTGGCCTGTCCGGGGTTGCTGTGCAGCCCGGATGTCGATGAGGTGTTGATCAGCGAACGGTCCGTCTCGATGCCCGCCTTCGCCTGCGCGCGCCAGTACTCGGCAGCGTGCCGGGTGACCGCGAACGTGCCCTTGAGATGGACGTTCACGACAGTGTCGAACTCGTCCTCCGACATGTTGACCAGCACCCGGTCACGCAGGATGCCCGCGTTGTTGACCACGATGTGCAGATCGCCGAAGACCGAGACCGCGGTGGCGATCATGCGCCTGGCGCCCTCCCAGTCGGTGACGCTGTCGGTGCTGGCGACCGCCTCGCCGCCCAGCGCGGTGATCTCTTCGACCACCGACTGCGCCGCACCGATGTCGGAGCCGGAGCCGCTGATGCTCCCGCCGAGGTCGTTGACGACCACCCTGGCGCCTTCGGCGGCCAGCAGCAGCGCGTACTCACGGCCCAGACCCCGGCCGGCACCGGTGATGACGGCGACCCGCCCTTGCAGTGAACCCATCGGGGGAACTCCCTTGATGCCAGGGCCGCCGCGGGCTGCGGCGGCCGTACACGGTCCCGCGCAGGCCCGCCCGTCATCACCCTAGAAGGGTGTGTTTGACAAGTAAATACTTGATCCGTCTCTCGGTGGAATAGGGAGAACCTATGAGAGCGTGGTCAGAGCCGTTCACCCCACAGGACTGGCCCACGGGGGTGCGCTGTATGTAACGTGTGCTTCGGCAGTCGCGGTCGAGCGACTGCCCCCGCCCCGTCGTCGTGGAACCTGCGCACCGCGACGCGAGTGATTCCTGTATCGCTGTCGTCTCTCCTCGATCCGGCGTTGTCGTCCGCCGCGCTGTTCCACCGCTCCCTCCGGCCGTTCCCCGCGGCGGGAGCAGGAGCCGCACGGCACCCGCTCCCGGGCGCGAACCGGTAACGGGAGCCGGCGGCGGCCCTCGATCCGCGTGGACACGGCAGGAGAACACGCGGCACAACCCCTCGTGCGAAGGAGTGTCATGACCGCCGAACCACACATCGGTGTCATCGGTTACGGGGTGCACCTGCCGGTCTGGCGGCTGGACCGCCAGGACATCGGCAGGGCACTGGGCTCCGGAGGTGGCAAGGGCACCCGCACCGTCGCGTCCTACGACGAGGACACCACCTCGATGGGCGTCGAAGCGGCCCGGCACGCCCTGGCCGGCGCCACCACCGGCCCGAGCGGCCTGGTGTTCGCCACCGCCACACCCGCCTACGCCGACAAGACCAACGCGACCACCGTGCACGCCGCCCTCGGCCTCGACCGGTCCGTGCCCGCCTACGACTTCACGGGCGCCGCCCGCTCGGGCACGGGCGCCCTGCTCGCCGCCGCCGACTCCGCCGCCGCCGGACGCCCCGCACTCGCGGTGCTCTCGGACATCCGTACCGGCCTGCCGGGCTCCGCCGATGAACACGACGGCGGAGACGCCGCGGCCGCGCTGCTGTTCGGCAGAGGCGACGACGTGGCCGCCGCACTCGTCGGACGTGGCTCGGCCACCGCCGAGTTCCTGGAGCGGTGGCGGATCGTGGGCGACTCCGCCAGCCGGATCTGGGAGGAACGCTTCGCCGCGGGTCTCTACGCCGAACTGGTCGCCGAGGCCGTTCAGTCCGCGCTCAAGGACGCGGGCCTCACCCCGGCCGATGTCGACCATGTCGCTGTCGCCGGGCTGCACCGCAGGGCCGTACGCGCCGCCGCCAGGCTCCTCGGCCGCGAGGCCGCCCTCGTCGACGACCTCTCCGCCGTCATCGGCGCCGCCGGAACCGCCCAGCCCGGGGTGCTGCTCGCCGCCGCCCTGGACCGGGCCGCCCCCGGTGAGACGATCCTGCTGGTCGTCATCGGCGACGGTGCCGACGCCCTCGTCCTGCGCACCACCCCCGCGCTGGAGCGGCTGCGCGCACGCCGCACCGGACCGTCCCTCGCCGACGAGGCCGAGGGCGGACGGCGGCTGGACTACCAGCGGTTCCTCACCTGGCGCGGCTTCCTGCGGCGCGAACCGCCCCGCCGCCCCGACCCCGACCGCCCGGCCGCCCCGCCGTCCCAGCGCAACGGGGCGTGGAAGTTCGGCCTCGCCGGCTCGCGCTGCGAGGATTGCGGCACCCGCCATCTGCCGCCCGGCCCGGTGTGCATGAACTGCGGGGCCATGGGCCGGATGGCGCG